>JACRCG010000184.1 GCA_016219145.1 Deltaproteobacteria bacterium
CAAGGCTTTTGTCGAAGGAAAACTTGTAACTGAAGCCGAGCTGAAGGCAACTTTTGCAGAAAAAAATAACTGACAGGAGGAATGATCAATGCCAAAAGAAAAAATCGCGGTCATAACCGGCGCCTCACGGGGAATCGGCAGGAGCATTGCCCTGGCACTGGCGGCAAAAGGGGCCACAATCGTGGCGGTTGATATGGATCAGGCTGCTACCGATGCGATCGTTGCGGAACTGCAGGCTGCCGGCAGCAAAGCGCTGGCGGTGGTTGCCAACGTAACGGTTCCGGGAGATGCCGAGCGCATGATTGACGCCGCGACAGAGGCTTTCGGAAGAGTTGACATACTTGTAAACAACGCCGGAATCACCCGTGACGGACTTTTGATGCGCATGAAGGATGAAGATTGGGATGCTGTCCTGAATGTTAATCTCAAGGGCGCTTTTCTTTGCACCAGAGCCGCTTTCAAAGCAATGAGCAAGCAGCGCTACGGCCGCATCATCAATATCGCCTCGGTTGTCGGTCAGATGGGCAATGCCGGACAGGCCAATTACTGTGCCAGCAAGGCCGGACTGATCGGCCTGACAAAATCGAATGCCCGCGAGATGGCAAAACGCAATATCACTGTAAACGCCGTTGCGCCGGGATTTATCGCAACTGCCATGACCGATGCGCTGTCTGACAAGGTACGTGCCGAATTGACTGCACAGATCCCTCTGGAACGCCTGGGGAGCGCCGACGATATCTCTAATGCCGTGGTTTTCCTGGCTTCCGAAGCATCCGGATATATTACCGGACATGTACTGTCGGTCAACGGCGGCATGTATATGTAATTCCGATTTCAAATCAAGGCTCTGACATAAGTTGGTCAGCCTTCGGTATCTCATCGATAAAATATCGATTGACTTTTGAAGATTTCATGCTTAATAAGCATCTACGATTTACACACGAAACCTGAAAAGGGTTTAAATCACACGGAGGTGGGAGATGTCTGATATTGCAAAACGGGTTAAAGAAATTGTAGCGGAACAGCTTGGAGTTGAAGCTGCTCAGGTAGTGCCGGAAGCTTCATTTATGGACGATCTTGGCGCTGATTCACTGGACACGGTTGAACTGGTCATGGCTCTTGAGGAAGAGTTTGACATTGAAATTCCGGACGAGGATGCCGAAAAGATTCAGACTGTTAACGATGCGATAGAGTACATCACCGAGCACAGCTAAGACATCAAACATCCAGAGAGGGAGGGGTTAAATGCCCCTCTCTTCATTTCTATTGTTGCGTCAGCCTACCCAAAATGGAGTAAATATATCATGAGAAGAGTTGTAATTACGGGCGTTGGAGTGGTTTCACCACTCGGATGCGGTAATGACAGTAACTGGAGTGCGCTTACATCCGGCAGGTCTGGCATTCGTCCGATCACCCGCTTTGACGCCAGTGACATGCAGGTAAAAATTGCCGGAGAGGTGGCAGATTTTAACGCCGAAGATTATATCGATAAAAAAGAGATCAAGAAGATGGATCTTTTTATCCAGTATTCTCTGGCTGCTGCGCACTATGCCATGGAAGATTCCGGTCTGATCATCAACGACGAAAATGCCGAGCGGGTTGGAGTACTGGTCGGAGCCGGCCTGGGCGGCTTGCCATCCATCGAACGCTATCATGCTCTACTGCTCGAAAGCGGGCCGAAAAAAATTTCGCCCTTTTTTATTCCGATGCTGATCATTAATCTTGCGCCTGGACATATCTCGATCAGGTATGGGGCAAAAGGTCCCAATCTCTCTTCTGTCTCCGCCTGTGCCACCGGCACTCATTCCATCGGCGACGCCTTCCACATCATCGCCCGTGGCGATGCGGATGCAATGATTGCCGGCGGTACCGAATCTACTGTCACACCTTTGGGGATCGGCGGCTTTGCTGCCATGAAGGCGCTGTCCGACAGCAGTAACGACGCGCCTGAGAAGGCCTCGCGTCCATTTGACAAAGGCAGGGATGGTTTTGTTCTGGCTGAAGGCGCCGGTATTGTCATACTGGAAGAGTATGAGGCCGCCAAAAAACGCGGCGCCAAAATCTACGCCGAGGTTGTCGGCTACGGTTTGACCGGCGATGCCTACCATATGACCGCCCCCTCTGCCGGCGGCGAAGGCGCTGCCCGCTGCATGAAAATGGCTCTCAAAAACGCCGGGATTTCGCCGGACAAAGTGACCTACATCAATGCTCACGGGACCTCGACCCCTTTTAACGATCTGAATGAATCTCTGGCCATCAAATCAGTTTTTGGCGATCATGCCCACAAGCTGATGGTTTCTTCAACAAAATCGATGACCGGGCATCTGCTGGGCGCCGCCGGTGGGGTTGAAGCGGTCTTTACCTGCCTGGCCATGGAGAAGAGCGTCGTGCCGCCAACCATCAATTACGAAACTCCGGATCCGGAATGCGATCTGGATTACGTGCCCAACACGGCCCGCGATGCCAAGGTCGAATACGCCATGAGCAATTCGCTGGGCTTTGGCGGCACTAACGCCACGTTGCTGTTCAAAAAGCTATGATAGTAATTGGAAGCGATCATGGTGGCTTGAGTCACAAAAGCGCAATCAGCAGCTATCTGACAGCCCGAGGCCTGGAGGTGATCGACGCCGGCACCAATGGCGATGCGTCAGTTGATTACCCTGATTTTGGCAGCAAGGTGGCCGAAATGGTGGCATCCGGGCAAGCCGCCTCCGGAATTCTGGTCTGCGGCACCGGTATCGGCATGTCGATTGCCGCAAACAAGGTTCCCGGCATCCGGGCCGCGCTGGTGACGGACGCCTTTATGGCCCGTATGGCGAAGGAACACAATACTGCCAATATTCTGGTGCTGGGTGGCCGGGTACTGGATGAGCAGAAAGCGTGTGAACTGGTCGGAGCCTGGCTGGATGCCTCCTTTGAGGGGGGGCGCCATCAGGGCCGGCTGGACAAGATTACTGAAATTGAAACAAAGTACAACTGCCGTTAATCAAGAACTCTAATCTGGTTTTTACGATCGGGACTTCATACAGGTCCCGTTTCGTATTTCTACCACGCATACTCAATATTGAAGGAGCAGCGCATGTCAGTTTTATCACAGTTTGATCCGCAGGTTGCCGACGCCATCCGCCATGAGACCGAGCGCCAGGAATATAATCTGGAGTTGATCGCCTCTGAAAATTTTGTGTCGGAAGCGGTCATGGAGGCTCAGGGGTCGATCATGACCAACAAGTATGCCGAAGGGTATCCAGGCAAACGCTACTACGGCGGCTGCGAGCATGTCGATGTGGTTGAACAGCTTGCTATCGACCGCGCCAAAGAACTGTTTGGCGCCGAGCATGCCAATGTTCAGCCTCATTCCGGTTCCCAGGCCAATATGGCGGTCTACTTTGCCGCCTGCAAGCCGGGAGACACCATTTTGGGTATGAATCTGTCGCATGGCGGCCATCTGACCCACGGCAGCCCGGTCAACTTTTCCGGGCGCTTTTTCAACATAGTTCCATACGGAGTTTCGCCGGAAACCGAAACCATCGACTATGCCGAGGTTGAGCGCCTGGCCGCAGAGCACAAACCGAGAATGATCGTTGTCGGAGCCAGCGCCTATCCACGGACACTCGACTTTGCCGCTTTTCGCGCCATTGCCGATAAAGTCGGCGCAATTGTCATGGTGGATATGGCCCACATCGCCGGCCTGGTTGCTACTGGCGTTCACCCCAGTCCGGTACCCTACGCCGAGTATGTCACCACTACCACCCATAAAACCCTGCGTGGCCCGCGGGGCGGCATGATTCTCTGCCGTGAGGAATTTGCTAAAGGGATCAACTCACAGATATTCCCCGGCATACAGGGCGGCCCGCTGATGCACGTCATAGCTGCCAAGGCGGTTGCGTTCAAGGAAGCGCTGCAGCCAGAGTTCAAGGCATACCAGCAGCAGATCGTCAACAACGCCAGGGCGCTGGCCGAGGCGCTGGTAAAGCGCGGCTTCAAGCTGACCAGCGGCGGTACCGATAACCATCTCATGCTGATCAATTTTTCCGGTACAGATATCACCGGTAAAGCTGCTGAAGAGGCTCTGGACAAGGCCGGTATTACAGTCAACAAAAACACGGTTCCGTTTGACATCAGAAAGCCTTTCGACCCGTCCGGGGTAAGGCTGGGTACGCCGAC
>JACRCG010000189.1 GCA_016219145.1 Deltaproteobacteria bacterium
CACTATTCTTAGCTTGCGGATTGCGGGAGAAAGTTTGGAAGTGTTGATGACTACCTGCTCGCTCCGGATCTGGCGGGCCTCATAAAAGGCGTAGCAGCTTGCAGCAATGGCAACCATAAGCGCACACTCGCAGGTAATCGGAGACGTCAGAAAAGCCGGTGTCTGGCAGGAATGAAAACAGTTTGCCAGCCGGTATGCCACTCTGATTGCATCGAGCAAAAAGAGCGCGGAGGCAAAGATGAAGATGAATCCCATCCAGAGATAGCCGGGCCAGGCGATGAAAAGAGCAGAGCGGTCCATCCCGGAGCGCTCCAATAATCGCACCAGCAGCGGAGCAAGGGTCATAAACAGCATCCAGATTGAAAGCAGAACTGTTGCTGGGCGACCGGGCGAGAATGTGCCGTGCAATCTGTATAAGGCGTAAAGATGCATCCCGCCGTAAGCGGAGAGGAAGGTTATCAGGAAGAGGGACATGTAACGTGTTCCTTGACGCCGCCAAAAGTCAGGCGATGAATGGGGCAGGGGCCGAGTCGGCGGATGGCTTCCAGGTGTGATGCGCTTCCGTAGCCTTTGTGACCGGCAAAGCCGTAGCCGGGGTAGAGAGTATCCATTTCAACCATTAATCTGTCACGGCTGACTTTGGCGATTATTGAGGCGGCAGCAATGGACAGGCTGAGGGAGTCGCCCTTGATTACGGTCTTCTGCAAAATTGGAGAATCTATCAAAGTTATCCCGTCGATCAGGATATAGTCCGGCTGAGGGGAGAGCAGTTCGACAGCCTTGAGCATGGCCAGGCGGGTAGCCTGCAGGATGTTGATCCGGTCGATAACTTCCGGGGCAGCTGTACCGATACCAACTGCAAGGGCTTTGCTCATGATTACGTCAAACAACTGCTCGCGTTTTTTTGAGGTGAGCTTCTTGGAGTCATCAACTCCGCTGATATGCATCCCTTCCGGCAGGATTACCGCAGCAGCCGTGACAGGCCCGGCCAACGGACCTCTGCCGGCTTCATCCACTCCCGCGATATGCAGATAGCCTTGCAATCTGGCCGTTTTTTCGAAAGCCAGGGTGTCTATGGGAGATGGGGAGAAAAGTTCGGCCTGCGTTGACATAGCATATCCTCAAACAAAAAAGCCCCGCAGAAGCGGGGCCTTATACCAATTCCATATCAAAGCCCTCTCTTCGTTGGCTCGTCATCGGCTCCTCGACGTACTATATGTACGCCTCCGTCGCCGATTTCCTTGCCGCCTTGAGATCATCTTTGATCTGGAATTGGAACTGGACAGATTATTTTGCAACAGGTATGTACTTCTTCTCGCGGATTCTGGCAGCTTTGCCGCGCAGTTTGCGGAGGTAGTAAAGCTTGGCTCTGCGGACATGTCCGCGAACCATGACTTCGATATTGTCGATGCTGGGCGAGTGCAGCGGAAAGACCCTCTCGACGCCGATGCCGTTGGAAATCTTTCTGACGGTGAATGACTCCCTGACGCCGCCGTTCTGCCGGGCTATGCAGACGCCCTGATAGGCCTGGATACGCTGTTTGTCCCCCTCAACAATCTTTACATGTACTTTCAGTGTGTCCCCGACCTTAAAAGGGACAATGTTTTTCTTCATTTGTTCAAATTCCAGAAAATCGATGGTGGTCATTGCTTGCATTCCTCCTGTATTGGTGCTCCGTGTGAATTTATCTGCCTCTCAGTCGATCCAGCATGATTGCGGCCGCCGAGCGGACTGAAAGATGGTTGTATGTACTGTTGCCTGCGATTGGTTCCAAAATTATGTCAGCTGCTGAGAAACATTCTTCCGTCAAGCCCCAGCCGGTTCCGAGCAGCAGCAGATAGGGCTGGTCATGTTCTTCAAGAAGCTGTCTGAAGTCTGAAAGAGCAACGGCTCCCTGTCTTGATGCTGCTCCGGTTATGACCGTTCTGACAGGTTTTGAAAAGCCGCCCTGAAAATCCGCCACTGCGGTTGCCAGCGTGGGGCAGACTCTGACAATATCGAGCGCTTCACGCCGATCGGGATTATATGCGGCTCCCCAGCCTTCCTGCCAGTGTCCGCTGATCCGCTGCGCCAGTTTGCGCTGTTCCTCAGCCGGGGTCACAATGTAAAAGCGGTCCAGTCCAAAAGTCTTTGACGAACGCGCGATGTCATGCTGGTCAAGGTTGGTCAGTGCGGTGGTTACAATCTCGCGGTGCTTGTTATAGACCGGATAATGCAGCAGGGCAATGGCCAGATTATCAGTTGCCACCCGCATCCTCCCGCTCTATCTCGGCCAGCAGCTTCAAATCTTCGCGACTCAACTCCAACTGAGAGAGCAAGTCCGGACGAAGATTTCTGGTTTTGCGCAAGGACTCCTTACGGCGCCATTTTCTGATCAGTTCATGGTTGCCGGATAAAAGCGCTTCCGGAACTGTCAGTCCCCCGAATTCCGGTGGTCTGGTGTAGTGCGGATATTCCAGCAGGCCGTCACCAAAAGAGTCTGCTTCGGCCGATTCACTGCTTCCCAGTACCCCGGGGATTAATCTCGTCACAGCATCCACAATCGCCATAGCCGCTATTTCGCCGCCGGAAAGCACAAAATCGCCCAGTGAAATATCATCTTCGGCATACAGGGTGCGGACTCTTTCGTCGATACCCTCGTAACGGCCGCAGACAATTATCAGGCCGCTTCTTTCCGCAAGCTCAGCTGCTATCCGGTGGGTCAGGCGTCGTCCCTGTGGTGAGGTCAGTACAACTGTTGATTCGGGCCTCAGCGCTTTTACAGCACAAATTGAGGCGGCCAGCGGCTCCGCCTTCATGACCATTCCGGCGCCGCCTCCATAGGGAGCGTCGTCAGCGGTCTGGTGCCGGTCGATCGCGCAGTCGCGAATGTTGTGCAGCGAAATGTCAATGAGCTGTTTATCTTTGGCCCGGCTGATAATGCTTTCGTCAAACGGACCGGCGAACATCCCGGGAAACAGGGTCAGGATGTCAAAGTTCATAGATCCAGCAAACCATCCAGTGGCGTAATTATCATTCTGCTGCCTGCAAGATCGACCTTTGAAATTACATCGGCGATGGCAGGGATCAGATACTCTTTGTCAGCTCCCTTGACGACATAAACATCGCTGCTGCCGGTTTCAAAAATATCTGCGATCGGGCCAAGCACGACGCCCTGGTCTGTAACGACCGTAAGTCCGATCAGATCGCGCCAGTAATATTCATCCTCAGCCGGTTCAGGTAATTGGCTTCGCTTCAGGCAAAGTTCACTTCCGACAAACGGCAGCACCTGATCGATGTCGCC
>JACRCG010000185.1 GCA_016219145.1 Deltaproteobacteria bacterium
AAATTAACAGTTTGTAATTCGCCAGTATAGTCAGCATTGTCGGCAAAATAAAGTTGAAAACTTTGTCATCGGTTTTTAGGCGGGAATGATCCGGACAGTTGCATCAGGCGGTCAAAAGTAAGTAATACGCGGAACCTGTCTCCTGATGTGTTGAAGTAATTTAAAATCGTGATAGTATCAGAAAGTTAATAGGTCCGGATTACGGTGCGGTAATGGAATAGAACTTTTGCGTGAGAACAGCCCCAGAGGAAAATCTTGAACAAAAGGAGTCGTTTATGAAAAGAATGCTAACGGTGTTGTTGGTGATGTCAATGTCCTTGGGGGCTGCTTCGGCAGCGTTTCCACAGACTGATGTACAGGGCGAGAAGGCCAAAAAGGTGACTAAAACGGTTAAATCCAAGGCCGGTGCCGCAACGATGATGCCGGCGCCAGAAGTGCAGTTGAAGCGCCTGGCAGAGGGACTGCAGTTGACGGTCGAACAGCAGGACAAGATTCGTCCGCTGCTTGAGGACGAGTATGCAAGGCTGAAGGTGATCCAGGAGAATGAGGACCTCAGCCCCAAACAGATTCAGAAACAGGTTGAAGAGTTGCGTAACGGTACTATCGTCAAGATGCAGGCATATCTGACTCCGGAGCAGAAGGCGAAGCATGACCTGGTCAGCAACGAGATCAAGGCAAACAAGCAGCAGCGGATGAAGGAAAACCGCAAGGCGAGGATCGGCACCAAGGCGGATCCGCCTCCGTCGGTGTCCAAATGAAGCGGCACTGACAACACTGGAATTGTGAAATTGCCAGTTGCATGATATGTCTGCTTCCGGTGTGCCAGATATCGTGTAACTGGCCTTTTATTTGCTTATGAGACAGGTTGTGCGGTGACCATCACCATACGCGCTTCTGGTTCTTTGGCAGTGTATGTTCCGGTGAGCGGCAGCGAAAGGGGCAAAGCATGAAAATATACAAAGATGCCTTGAACTTCCTTTCAGGTGAACAAAGGAAAGGGGTTGAGGATGCCATAGCAAAGGCTGAATCTATGACATCGGGAGAGATTCGCGTCCTTATAGTAGCAGCATCAAGCGTTTTGCCGCTGTTTAACAGAAAGGATCGCAAAATCGCTCTCAGACGACGTGCCGAAAGGGAGTTCGCCAAGTTGGGAATTCATAATACCAGGGACAGGACCGGTGTCCTGATAATGGTGTCGATCGAAGAGCGGATGGTGCAGGTTCTTGCAGGCAGCGGCATCAATTCAGTTGTCCCCGAAAATACCTGGCCATCCATGGTGCGATGCATTGTCGAGGGAATCAAGTCCGGTGATCCCGCTGGTGGAATCTCGGCGGCCGTGGCCGGAATCGGTAAAGTGCTTTCGGAGCACTTTCCGGTCAAGCCCGACGACACCAATGAGCTTTCAAACGAGGTCGTCTTCAAGGGAAGGTGGTGAATACATGGTCCGTTCCCTTGGTGACCTTGTGCAGTTATCCGTGTTATACGCTTGTAAGCCTGCGGAATACACTGACCAGGAACCCTGCAATAGCGACAAGTCTATGGAAATATAAATATTCCTATTTTTGCCAAATCGAGTATATTCCTCCCATGATCTCCGATTTTTTAAAGCATCTTTTCCCCAGGGTAGTTTTGGTAAAGAACCTTCGTATCAGCTACACCTTCTGTCTGGGAGGGCTGGCTTTCAGCGCTTTTTTGATCATGCTGGCCAGCGGTATGCTGCTGCTGGTTTATTACCAGCCGACTCCGGAGCGCGCCTTCGGATCGATTCTGTTTCTTGAGTCATCGGTGTGGGGCGGCCGCTATCTGCGCAGCCTGCACCGTCTAACCTCCCACGTCCTTTTGATCCTGATCTTTCTGCATACGCTGCGGGTGATTCTTACCGGCGCATACCAGCGCCCCCGGCAACTGAACTGGGTGATCGGTTTCCTGCTGCTCTGCCTGGCGCTGTTCGAGGCCTATACCGGTTATCTGTTGCCATTCGATCAGCTTGCATTCTGGGCCACCCAGACCGGTATGGAACTGCTGCTGACATTGCCGTTCGGTGATTTGCTGCGTTCAGTCCTGGTTCCGGACGGCATCGGGCAGCCGCTGGCGCTTCTGCGCTTTTATGCGCTGCATATAGTTATCCTACCGCTGTCGGTTCTGCTGCTGTCATTCCTTCATTTTTACCGTGTCAGAAAGAACAAGGGAGTGCTGCCATACCTATGAAAGAGGGATTTACCAAAAGCACGCCACATTTTTTCAGAATCATCAAGCGTTCGATGCTGCTGCTGGCAGCCGCGCTGCTTGCGCTGGCAGTGCTGTTCCCGGCACCGTTACAGGAGATGGCTGACCCCTCCCGCACTCCCAATCCGGTCAAGTCGGCCTGGTTTCTGCTCTGGATCCAGGAACTGGTCAGCTGGTCGCGCTTCATGATTTATCCGTTGATCCTGCTCGGACTTGTATTTCTACTGCTGCCATGGCTACCGGGATCGGTTCATATTCATCGGGCCAGCTGGTTACCGCGTGAACAGAGACTTGTCAACCTGCTTACGGTTGTGACCTTTCTGGCAATTCTGATCCTGACAATAGTTGCGCTCTTCTTTAGAGGCCCCAATTGGTCGCTCATACCTTTGTGATACTGCTGGTCTGGTTGACCTGTTTGCCAGCTTTTTGCGGAGAACTTCGTCAGCACTGCCTTGACTGCCATCGCGGGCATAATTTCGAACGGGGAGGGTGCAGCTCTTGCCATCGCGGCAACCCACTCTCGGATCGAAAGAATGTTGCTCACCATGGTCTGGTAGCCGGCCGGTTCGCCCAT
>JACRCG010000186.1 GCA_016219145.1 Deltaproteobacteria bacterium
AGGGATGGCCAGGGAAAGCGTTGCCCAGCGCGGGATGCCCCCCATGGCGGCAATATCGGAAAGATTGACGGCCAGGGACTTGCGCCCCAGGCGGTACGGGTCGTGCCAGGCACGGCGAAAATGCACGTCCTCCAGCAGCATGTCTGTGGAAGTCAGGAGCTGCATGCCGGGCGTCAGCTGAGTAACAGCCGCGTCATCGCCAATCCCGGTTATCACGCCGCCGCCCTGTTTCGATGCAGAGGCTATACGTGAGATGAAACCGAATTCGCCGAGTGTAGATAGGTTATTCAATGTTTGTCCTTCTTGTGTATTGGGGGCAATAAAATCACGCAGCCATTTCCAGCTCGCCAACCTCACACAGATCATCCATATCGCACCCGAGAGCGCGGGAGAGCTTGCCAAGGAGATCAACGCTGGGTGATCGTTTCCCGGTTTCAATCTGGGACAGAGCGGCGGCGGACACACCACACTTTTTGCCCAGAGCAGCCAGCGTCAGGCCGCGATACTCTCTCAAGACTTTAAGCGGAGATTCACGCGATGCAAGTCGCTTGCTGAACTCAAGCGGAAACGTTTCTTCTCCGGAGGCAATGCCTGCAGATATGCTTTTGGCATCCGCAATGTCTTCCAGTTCTTCCAGGCGGTCTGTGATGGCCCGCCATTCAGCAAAGGGAATGACCGCATATTCCGGTGTCCCGTTATGCTCAATAATTTGAATGTTCATTTGTAGACATCTCCTCTCGACCCGATTTTGAGTACGTAGATGATGAGTTCGTTGTTTATGATTTCACAGATTGCGCGCCAGCCACCGACACGAAGGCGCCAGAATTGAGAGCCTTGCAGCGGTTTCCAGTCCCCCTGATAGCTTGCAGGGTTTATGGCTAAGACCTCCAATTCGGTGTCAATCCGCTCGGAAATGCCCTTTGGCATTTTTGCTTTTGTCTTGATGGCTTGTTTGCTGAATTTTATTGTGAACATGGTTTTTATATTAACTATCGGTTTATTTACAGTCAACGGTTTTTTAACAAAAAGAGGGCATGAAATCAATCATGCCCTCTTTGCAGAAAATATATTTTCCGGCTACCCCCGCGCCCCTGCCGAAATCTCCTTGCCGGGACGCACTAATATTTTGGGAGTTGAAGCCGTCTCACGGGGCTTCTTGAGCGGTTCCTTGGGAGCCGCCGGAGCTGGCGGTGGAAACTTTTCCAGAGCCAGTTTGAGCGCATCCCCAACTTCCGAGACGGCAACAATCTTGACCTTCTTCAGAATTTCAGGCGGGATATCCTCCAGATCCTTTTTGTTCTGCTCCGGAATGATTACCAGCCGCATTCGCGAGCGGACGGCCGCCAGAATTTTCTCCTTCAACCCGCCTATAGGCAGCACCTTGCCGCGCAGCGTCACCTCACCGGTCATGGCAACATCTTTTTTCACCGGAATATGGCAGAGAATCGATACCAGCGCAGTAGTCATGGCTACCCCGGCTGAAGGGCCATCCTTTGGTATGGCGCCGGCCGGGACATGAACATGGATTTCATTTTCCTGGAATATCTCCGGCTTCAGATTCAGGATATCGGCATGAGCCCTGATAAAGGAGTGGGCCGCCTGGACTGACTCCTTCATCACATCGCCCAGCTGTCCGGTCAGGGTCAGTCCGGCCTTGCCGCTCATCAGGGTCGCCTCGATGTGCAGGATTTCGCCCCCCACGGGGGTCCAGGCCAGGCCGTTCACCACGCCGATCTCGTTCTTGTCGAGATCTTCCTCGCGCACGAACTTGGGAGCGCCCAGGTAGGTGTGCAGGGCTTTGGCAGTTACCTTGACGAGACGTCCATTCCCCTCGGCCACCTTGCGGGCCACCTTGCGGCAGATCTTGCCGATCTCCCGCTCAAGGTTGCGCAACCCGGCTTCGCGGGTGTACTTGCTGATAATTTCGCTGATCGACTCGTCATCAAAACTGATGTGCTTCGGCTTTAAACCGTTCTCCTTTGTCTGACGCGGCACCAGATAACGCTTGGCTATCTCAAGCTTCTCTTCTTCGGTGTAGCCGGCCAGATTGATGACCTCCATCCGGTCGCGCAGGGCTGAAGGAATCGAATCAATCTGGTTGGCGGTTGCCACAAACATGACATTGGAGAGGTTGAAAGGCTGGTTGATGTAGTGATCGGAAAAGGAGTGGTTCTGCTCCGGATCGAGCACCTCCAGCAGCGCCGAGGATGGATCGCCCTTGTAGTCGTAGCCGAGCTTGTCCAGCTCATCCAGCATGAAGACCGGGTTGTTGGCACCGGCCTGTTTCATGCCCTGCAGAATTCGCCCCGGCAACGCACCGATGTAGGTGCGGCGGTGGCCTCTGATCTCGGCTTCGTCCCGTACACCGCCCAGCGAAATGCGCACGAACTTGCGATTCATGGCGCGGGCAATCGACTTGCCAAGTGAGGTTTTGCCGACACCGGGCGGGCCGACGAAACAGAGAATCGGCCCTTTCATTTTCTTGCGCAGCTTGCGCACAGCCAGAAATTCCAGGATGCGCTCCTTGATCTTGTCCAGGTAGAAGTGGTCGTCATCCAGGATTTTCTTGGCACGGACGATGTCAAGGCTGTCGCGGGTCGATTTGCTCCAGGGCAGTTCAACCATCCAGTCCAGATAGGTGCGGATGATTCCGGCCTCCCCGGCATCGGGGTGCATGTTTTCCAGGCGTCCCAGCTGTTTCAAGGCCTCCTTCTGCACCGTTTCCGGCATCTTGGCCTCTTCGATAGCCTTTCTGATTTCGGCCAGCTCTTCTTTACCTTCATTGTCGCCCAACTCGCTCTGGATAGCCTTCATCTGCTCGCGCAGATAGTATTCCTTATGATTTTTGCCCATCTCCTCGCGAGCGGCGTTCTGGATCTTGGCCTGAACACTAAGGAGTTCCACCTCGCGGTTCAGAAACTCGTTGACCTTGGTCAGCCGCACGATCGGATCGTTGATTTCCAGCAGCAGCTGGGCGTCCGCAACCTTCAATCCGAGATTGCTGGAGATCAGATCGGCCATACTGCCCGGATCCTGGATATTCTCCAGAATAACCATCACTTCCGGCGAAACCTGTTTGCCAAGCTCCATCACCTTGGCCAGCTGCTCACGAACAGTGCGGACAAGCGCCTCGATTTCAAGCGAAATATCGACCAGCGGGGTGTCATACTGCCGCTCGGCCCGAACGGTATAAAATGGATTGTCGGAGACATACTCGGTAATGCGCGCCTTTGCCAGGCCCTGGACAAGTATTTTGACCCGTCCGTCCGGCAGCTTCAGCATCCGCATGATCATGGCTACCGTGCCGACCTCATAAATCTTTTCGGGAGGCGGATCCTCGTCACCGATATCGTGCTGGGTGGCCAGAAGAATCATCCGGTCGCCTGCCAGCGCACTGTCTACCGCTTTGACTGACATTTCTCGACCGACAAACAGCGGAATGATCATGAACGGGTACACGACCACATCCCGGATCGGCAATAATGGCAAAAGGTCGGGTATCTTCAATTCTTCCGAATTCTGTTCAATTTCGTTTTCGATCTCGCTCAATCTAAATCTCCTTTATCGGCACCTGCCGTTCACCACACTTGGGACACACCACCCGCAACACACCCAGCCGATATTCTGCGGTGATAGCAGCAGGATCAATATTTACCGGAACCAGTACTGCGTGGTGAAAACTGCCGTAGCTTCGTTCAACGCAGATAAATTTGCCGTCATTCTGTTCACGGGGTCTCTGGGCTTCCAGAACCAGCGTCAACCCGCAAACTTTCAGGAATATATTTTCAAGGTCAAAACCGGGCAGGTCAAACTCAATGACAATATCTCCTGATGTTTCATACATGTCCATCTTTGGACGATTTTCATCCTCTTCAAAAATGTCCCGCAACTCAAGGGCGTGCAGCAGGTTTCGCATTTCGCCGACATGACGACTGAGAATTTCCTGTTGGAACGGCTTTCTGCCTGTGAATCTTGGCATGGTGAGTACCTGTGTACTTATGGTTTAGTGCAGCCTGAGCGCGAGAATAATCTGGAAGGTAACCATTCCGTCCGGCAAAGTCAAGGCAGACATTACGGTTGACAGCGGCAGCAAGTAATCAATTATAAATTGACTTTGACCATCCTATGCAATAAATAGAGAAGTTTATTTGATGGCTACCAAGCGGGAGACGGGGCACCTACCATGGAAAAATGGAACATCAGTGATTCTGCCAAGATTTACAACATAGACAACTGGGGCGCCGACCTTTTCTCCATCAGCAAGAAGGGTAACATCTGCGTTCACCCCTCTTCCAACTCCAAAAACTCCATCGACTTGCGGGCTCTGGTAGACGATTTGATCAAGCGCAAGA
The DNA here is from genome assembly GCA_016219145.1 of Deltaproteobacteria bacterium. Taxonomy (GTDB): domain Bacteria; phylum Desulfobacterota; class Desulfuromonadia; order Geobacterales; family Pseudopelobacteraceae; genus JACRCG01. Next base: position 4,353 of record JACRCG010000186.1, read on the forward strand.
TCAAACCGCCCATCCTGCTGCGTTTCATGGATGTGCTCCAGGGACGCATCGCTTCCATAAACCGTGTCTTTAAAAACGCAATCCAGGAAAATGATTATCCTGCCAAATACCAGACTTTCTACCCGATCAAGGTCAATCAGCAGCGCCAGGTGGTCGAGGCTATCGCCAGCTATGGCAAACGCTATAACATCGGCCTGGAAGTCGGTTCAAAACCTGAACTGGTAGCTGCAATTTCGATCTCCACCGGCAACGGACTTCCCATTATCTGTAACGGCTACAAAGATTCGGAATATATCGAGACCGTACTCTACGCCACCAAGATCGGCTACGATATTACTATTGTTATTGAAAAACTCTTTGAGCTGGAAAAAATCGTCGCGCTGTCAAAAAAGACCGGCATCCAGCCCAAGCTGGGTATCCGGGTCAAGCTTTCCTCCAAGGGGACCGGCAAATGGGCCACCTCCGGCGGTGAAGACGCCAAGTTCGGCCTGCGCATGTCTGAGATCATCGCTGCCATCCGCATTCTGGACGAGCAGGAAATGCTTGGATGCGTAAAATTGCTGCACTCACACATCGGCAGCCAGATCACCAAGATCGACAAGATCAAGACCGCCCTGATCGAGGTTACCCGTATCTACACCGAAATGAAGAAGCTGGGAGTCGGAATAGAATATCTCGATATCGGCGGCGGATTGGGAGTTGACTACGACGGGTCCAAATCCAGTTACTTTTCAAGCGTCAACTACACCATTGAAGAATACGCCAACGACGTCATCTACCAGATCAAGAACATCTGTGACGAAACCGGAGTGGAGTGCCCGAACATCATCTCCGAGTCCGGGCGGGCCACAGTTGCGCACTACTCGGTTCTGGTGACCAATGTTCTCAACACCAACACCCAGAATCTGATGCCGGACTTCGAAGAGATGCTGGCCAAGTCCGAGAAAGTAGCTCCGACCGTCAAGAAGCTGATGGACATCTACAAGAGCATAGATCGCTACTCACTGCGCGAGGACTACCACGATACGCTGCAACTGATCAACGAGGCGGTCAGTCTGTTTAACCTTGGTTACCTGACCTTGAATGACCGCGCCATAGCGGAATGGCTCTACTCCAAGATTATCAAGAAAATCAACGGTATCGTGGAAAAAATCAAGCCTATACCGGAAGAGCTTCAGAACTTTCAACTGCATATGCGTCAGACCTATTTCGCCAACTTCTCCCTGTTCCAGTCCATCCCCGACTCGTGGGCCATTGACCAGCTCTTTCCGATCATGCCGATCCAGCGTCTGAACCAGAAGCCGGATGTGATGGCCTCCATTGCAGATATTACCTGCGACTCGGACGGCGAGATCACCAGCTTCGTGGGTGAGCACGGCCGCACCAAATCCCTGCCGCTGCACAAGATCAAGAAGGATGAGGATTACTACATCGGCTTCTTTCTGATCGGCGCCTATCAGGAGATTCTGGGTGATCTGCACAACCTGTTCGGCGACACAAATGCCGTACACATCACCTTCAACAAGAAAACCGGCTACATGATCGATACGGTCATTAACGGAGACGCCACCTGGGAAACCCTGAAATACGTCCAGTACAAGGGGCCTGAGATTTTGAAGCATGTCCGCGACAATCTGGAGAAGAGCGTGGCCTCCCGCAAGATATCCATCGAGGAGAGCAGTCACTTCATTGAACTCCTGGACCGGACACTTCTTGGTTATACGTATCTGGGGGAATAATCCCAAGCGTAATCCTTACCACAAGGCACGGAGACACGGAGAAAACCGATTTAAATAATTGGCAAAGGGGAGTCTACCCCAAGAAGATCTGTGTACGATTTTCATGTTTTCCTGATTTCCTCTGTGCCTCCGTGTCTCCGTGGTTAATTTAGATTTTGAGAGGTAACATTATGAGCAAAGTTCTGATAATCGGCGCCGGCGGCGTCGGCCAGGTCGTCACCCACAAATGCGCCCAGCGCCGCGACATCTTCAGCGAGATTACCCTGGCTTCACGCACCAAATCCAAGTGTGACGCCATTGCCGCCCAGCTGAACAACTCCATCAACACCGCACAGGTGGATGCCGACAACGTGCCTGAGCTGGTGGCCCTTATCAAGCTGCTGCAGCCCAGGCTGGTTATCAACGTGGCCCTGCCCTATCAGGATCTGCACATCATGGACGCCTGTCTGGAGACCGGCGTGGATTATCTGGACACCGCCAATTACGAGCCGCTGGATACCGCTCATTTTGAGTATTCCTGGCAGTGGGCCTATCAGGAGCGCTTTAAAAGCGCAGGTATCATGGCCCTCTTGGGCTCCGGTTTTGATCCGGGCGTGACCAACGTCTACACCGCCCTGGCCGCTAAAAAATATCTGGACGTGATTGAAGAGCTCGACATCATCGACGCCAACGCCGGTTCCCACGTCCAGCCTTTTGCTACCAACTTCAACCCGGAGATCAATATCCGTGAAGTGACCGCCGTCTGCCGCCACTGGGAGAACGGTCAGTTCGTTGAGTCGCCGCCGCTCTCAACCAAGCGGGTCTTCGACTTCCCGGAAGGGATCGGACCGATGAACTGTTACCGCCTCTACCACGAGGAGATGGAGTCGATCGTCAGGCATATCCCGACTATCAAGAAGGCCCAGTTCTGGATGACCTTCTCCGACAACTACCTCAAGCACCTGGAGGTGTTGCAGAATGTCGGCATGACCCGCATCGATGAGGTGGAATTTAACGGCCAGAAGATCGTGCCGATCCAGTTTCTGAAGGCCCTGCTCCCCGACCCCGGTTCACTGGGGCCGCTGACCAAGGGCAAAACCTGCATCGGCGTCATCGCCCGCGGACTGAAAGATGGCCAGAAGAAGCAGGTCTACATCTACAACATCTGCGATCACGAGGCCTGCTACAAAGAGGTTCAGTCCCAGGCCATCAGCTATACCACCGGCGTACCGGCCGTGGTCGGCGCGATCATGATGCTGACCGGCAAGTGGCATGCGCCGGGCGTCTGGAACATGGAGCAGTTTGATCCGGAGCTGTTCCTGGAGGTGCTGGGACCGATGGGACTGCCAACGGTTGTGGTAGACGGCGGCGAGTGGCCTGAGCTGTAAAAACAAAGGTCAAACGCGGATCAAATCTGATTTAGCGGATTTGCGCGGATTTTAAAGCCTTAAAAGTTTTAGGGTTTAAAACCAAAAAAAAGATTTTTATTTTATCCGCCTTTATCCGCTCAATCCGCGTCATCCGCGTTCCATTGCCTTGAGGTTTTAAACTTGACCAATATCGACATCCCCAAAATCCTTGAACTCGCCCCCTCCCCCGCCTACGTGGTTGATCTGGGACGTCTGCGCCACAACCTGGCCATCCTGGACGAGGTGCAACTGCGCAGTGGAGCCAGGATCCTGATGGCCATGAAGGCCTTCTCCATGTGGAGCGTTTTCCCGCTCATCAGTCAAACACTCAAAGGCGTTTGCGCCAGTTCCCCCTGGGAAGCGCAGTTAGGACGCGAGGAGTTCGGCGGTGAGGTACATTCCTTTGCCGCGGCCTTCAAGGAGAGTGATGTCTCCGAGTTGCTGGCCATATCTGACCATCTGGTATTCAACTCTTTTGGCCAGCTGGAGCGTTTTCGCCCCTTGTGGGAGAAGAGCGGCGTCTCGATCGGCCTGAGGGTCAACCCGGAACATTCCGAGGGGCACACCGAGATATATGACCCCTGCGCCCCTAAATCCCGCCTCGGTATACCATATTCCGAGTTCGCCCTTCGGCTCCGCTCAGGGGACGAACAGTTGGACGTCAAAGGGCCTGCCCTGAGCGGAGTCGAAGGGCTGCACTTCCACACCCTCTGCGAGCAGCTCTTCGAGCCTCTGGAGCGCACTGCCAGGGTCTTTGAAGAGAAGTTCGGCCACTTGCTGCCGCAGATGAAATGGCTCAATCTGGGGGGCGGTCACCATATTACCCGCGAGGGGTACGACATCGACGGGCTGGTGGAACTGGTAAAGTATTTCCGGGAGAAGTATGATCTGGAGGTTTACCTGGAGCCTGGTGAGGCCATTGCCATCGGCACCGGCGTGCTGGTGGGCGAGGTGCTGGACGTGGTGCATAATGAAATCGACATCGCCATTCTGGATGTGTCGGCCACCTGCCATATGCCGGATATTCTGGAGATGCCCTATCGGCCCGGCATCACAGGCGGTTTCGCCCCCGGCGAGAAAGCCAGTACCTACCGTCTGGCAGGCCCTTCTTGCCTGGCGGGAGATGTAATCGGTGACTGGTCTTTCGAACAACCGCTCAAAGTTGGAGACCGGCTGGCCTTCGAGGACATGTCCCACTACACCATGGTCAAGACAACTACCTTCAACGGCATCCGGCACCCGCACATCTGCACCTGGGAGCCGGAAACCGGAGAGCTACAGACCGTGCGCAGCTTCGGCTACGAAGACTTTAAACAACGATTATCGTAGGGGCGAATCTTGTATTCGCCCTGATAATTCACCACGAAAAAAGGGCGATCACGAGGATCGCCCCTACAAGGGAAATACTATGGCGCTTATAACAAGAATATGGATGACCGGCTCGCTGGAGTGGTTTGGTTATATCAAAGATGAAGAGATGTTTCTGGGCCAACGCTCCTTTCCAAACCCGCCGGAGGAGGGGGACGCCTGGACCAGCGAGGTGGGCGATATGTTCAAGATCATAGACGGCGTAATTACCCATCTGGGCAAGACCGAGCCGCCTAAAAAATACTGGTAGTACTATCAGAAGGCCTGATTTTCCTTGAGCTGCTGACCCAGGCCACTCGGTCTCTCCCTTCCGTTTTGGCCTTGTACATCCCCTCATCGGCCCGTTTGATGACATCGGTCAGACAACTGTCAGCCTCGCAGGAACAGGACACCCCCAGACTGGCAGTTATCAGCAGCTGCTCGCCTTCAGCCTCGATGGACTCACTGCGGATGTTTTCAGCGATACGCTCGGCAACGACAAGACTCTGTTCAAACGAGGTGTCCGGCAGTAGAACGACAAATTCCTCGCCGCCATAGCGCCCGATCACATCATAAGGTCGCACAGAGTTCCGCAGTCTGAGCGCAACTGACTTCAACACATTATCTCCTGCCGCATGCCCTTTGGTGTCATTAACCCTCTTGAAGTGATCAAGGTCGAGCATGATGCAGCCCAGCGACAACTTCTGTACGTCAAGACTGCGCCGAACCCGTTCAAGCTCCACCCCACCCCGCTTCATCAGATAGCCCCTGTTATGAATTCCGGTTAGCGGGTCGGTGATGGCTATGATTTCGAGTTGTGACTGAGCCTCTTTGAGTTGTACCGTGCCGCCACGAACCAGAAGATACGAAAAACCGAATACCACTATCAGCACCATCGTCAGCAGAGTAGTCATCACCGCTGCTCCCAATCTGATCTGATCTCGATAGGCAGTAGTATTCATGTAGACTTCGAAACTGCCCAGCACCCTGTTGTCACGGGTAGTAATCGGAACGTAGGTCTCGACCACGTCCACATCGCGCAGCTCTTCATCAGCCAGATCGGTGGCATTATCCTTGGTGACCATCTTGGCATCAACTTTTCCAGCCAGCGCGTTCTTCAGCCTCTGGTTGTTCTCGTCCACTTTTCCGACCAGCATTGGATCGGTGCTGTAGATGATCTTTTTTTGGGCATCGTAGACTTTGACCTTGATAATATCAAAAGGAGCCAGGTAATTCCTCAGACTGAGGTCAAAATTGAACATTTCCGTTCCGTGCAGCCCCAGTCCAATTTCCTTTCCCGGCACAGAAACGAACATAAGATCTCTCTGCTGATCGATCAACACCTTGCAGAGCTGCACCGAATTATTCTCAGCGTTTTTTATAACAAAACCGGAGAATATCCTGTAAAAACTATAGCCGCTTATTACAATGACAACCAGAATAGAGACTACCGCCGCCTTAACCAGTAGATTAAGAAGACTGTCGGGGTCATTACGTACTTTGATGTTTAGCAGATCATTGATATTCATATAACCGGCACCGTCCGATTAGTACTCATGAAAACCTTGTTTACTATACACCATTTTTCCGACTATGCTATCCGGCAATAATAAAATCATTCGGGAATTTTTGTGACAACAATCGACACGCACAACCACATCATCGAAGTTGCCATACCGCTCTACCTGGACAGGAGTTTTCACTATCTTGTACCGGCAGTGATGTCGGCAGAGGCTGTGCCCGGAAAGCGCGCGCTGGTCCCGTTCGGTCGGCGCAAGCTGACCGGCTATATTCTGGGCAGAGCGACTGAATCCACTGTTGATAATCTGAAAGAGATCCTGGAAGTGCTGGACAGTGAACCGCTCTGGACCGCAAGCGAGTACGAGTTTTTCAGATGGGTAGCCTCCTACTATCTGCATCCGCTGGGAGAAGTTCTGAAAACGGCGCTGCCGGCCGGCATTAACGTGCAAAGCCGCAAAGGCAGCTCCGGAGATGATGCCGCGCTGAGCGGGGGGAAATCTGTCCTCAGGGAAAAATTCTATCTGCCGGGATCCGGTCCGGAACCTGTCCGGTCACCTGGTGTGAAAGCGCTGGAAATACTGGAAGTCATCCGCGAATCCGGGGATATATCAGCGACTATTCTGAGAAAAAGATTCGGCGCCTGCACCCAGCAACTGAAAAGACTGTGCGAGCTTGGACTGATTACGGCCAAAGAACGTGAAATATATCGAGATCCGTTCAAAAATCTCACGGTCCAGCGTGATGAACCGCGCATTCTGCATACACATCAGAAAAGCGCTCTCGAAGCTGTTTCAAGCTGCCTCGACCGGCAGATATTCATGCCGTTTTTACTGTATGGAGTTACCGGCAGCGGCAAGACTGAAATATATCTACAGGCCATTTCACACGCTCTTGAACAGGGCAAAAGCGCACTGGTACTGGTGCCGGAGATCGCCCTGACACCACAGCTGACCGGGCGTTTCCAGGCCCGTTTCGGGGGAGGGATCGCAATTTTGCACAGCGGCCTCTCGGATGGCGAACGTTATGACGAATGGCGGCGCATCAGGCGCGGACTGGCAAGGATCGTAATCGGAGCCCGTTCGGCCGTTTTCGCCCCTCTGGAAAAAATCGGCATTATTATCGTGGATGAAGAGCATGAGGCATCTTTCAAACAGTCTGACGGCCTGCGCTACAACGCCAGGGATCTGGCGCTGGTGCGGGGCCGGATGGAACGGGCCGCCGTACTGCTTGGTTCGGCCACACCATTGGTCACCAGTATCCATGCCGCCGCCAATGGGAGACTGAAGCTGCTGGAGCTGCCGGAACGGGTGGAAAACCGCCCCATGCCTGCCGTTGATCTGATTTCGATGCGCGGGAACAAGGAGACCATTGCGACACAGCTGGCTACACTGCTGACTGAGACGGTCGAAACCGGACAGCAGGCCATAGTATTTCTCAACCGGCGCGGGTTTGCCACATTTCTGGTCTGCGGCGACTGCGGACAACCGCTCACCTGTCCAAACTGCTCGGTCACGCTCACCTACCATCGCCAGCGTGGTCAGAGCGTCTGTCATTACTGCGATTATTCCGTTCCGGCCCCCGGCACCTGTCCGGCCTGCAACGCTGTCGAGCTTAAGGAGCTGGGCGCCGGCACAGAAAAACTGGAACACAACCTGAGGGAACTGCTCCCTCGGGCACGGATCATGAGAATGGACAGCGACACAACTTCCGGGAAAGGGAGTCACGAGCGCCTGCTTTCACGAATGAGCAACGGCACGGCCGATATTCTGGTCGGCACCCAGATGATAGCCAAAGGGCATGATTTTCCGGGTGTAACCCTGGTGGGGGTTGTAAACGCCGAAGCAAGCCTGGGAATGCCCGACTTCAGGGCGGCAGAACGCACGTATCAGCTGCTCTCGCAGGTCATCGGCCGGGCCGGACGCGGCGAAAAACCGGGCCGGGTGGTTGTCCAGGCCTGCGACACCGAACATTATGCCATCCGTTCGGCCGCCGAACACGACGCGGCCGGATTTTATAAACAGGAACTGGATTTTCGCCGGGAGGCCGGCTATCCGCCTTTCACTTTTCTGGCAGCCATGGCTGTTTCCGGCATTACGGAACAGATCGTATCAGAACAGTCTGAACAGACAGCCCGACTTCTGAGTCGTATAAAAAAGGAACTGAAAGTTCGGGTGGAGCTTCTTGGCCCTGCGCCAGCCCCGATTTACCGGCTGCGCGGCAGATACCGCCGCCAGATTCTGCTCAAGGCGACGACTCGCGCAGAGTTGCATCGTCTGATCCTGGCCTGGCGCAAGTCGGCCGACACACCCTCAACGGTGCGGGTGACCGTTGATATTGATCCGCTTGATTTAATGTAGCCGAAACAGACAGGGAAATAATATCATGCATCATGGCGGAATCTTCGAAGAAGAAATAGCTGGAAAGGCTTATGACGGCGCACTGCTGAAGCGTTTTGCGCGCTATGTGGCGCCCTATCGCACCTCCATTGTTCTGGTAGTTTTGATACTGCCGCTAGTGGCGGCCTGCCGCCTGGCGCAGCCCTGGATCATCAAACTGGCTATCGACAATCACATAACCAGTGGAAAACTTGCCGGGCTGGAAACCATTGCGCTGGCTTTCCTGGGTATCCTGCTGGTCGAGTCGCTGCTCTCGTTTCTGGAGGTCTATCTGCTACAGTCGGTCGGCCAGAGGGTTATGTCCGATATGCGTTCGGAACTCTACCGCCACGTCATGCACCTGCCGGTGCCCTGGTTCGACAAGGTGCCGGTCGGCAGCGCAGTCACCCGCCTGACCAGCGATGTCGAGGTACTGGGAGAGATGTTTGCCTCCGGGATCATCACGATCATAGGAGACATCCTGTTATTGATCGGGATCGTCTCGGTCATGCTCTGGATGAATCTGAAGCTGTCGCTGGTGACATTTTCAATTCTGCCGCTGCTCTTCTATGTCGCCTATGTGTTCAGACGGCGCATGCGCCAGTCTTTCCGCGAGGTCAGGGCCCGTCTGGGTGGGCTGAACGCCTTTTTGAACGAGTGCATCTCCGGCATCAGCATTATCCAGATATTCAATCGCGAAAAGGACGAAGAGCGGCGCTTCAGTGAATTGAACGCATCCTACCGGGACGCCAATATGCCGGTCATCTTCTGGGACGCCTCGCTTTACGCCATGGTCGAGGCGCTCTCATCGATCGCCGTAGCCCTGCTGATCTGGTACGGCGGCGGCGAAATCATCCGCGGCGCAATAACCTTCGGCGTATTGGTAGCCTTTATCCAGTACATCGAAAAATTCTTTTCACCGATTCGTGATCTGTCGGCCAAATACTCGGTCATGCAGGGCGCCATGGCCGCTCTGGAGAGGATCTTTGCACTGCTGGATACACCGGCGACAGCTTTACCCCATCCCCCTCCTGACCTCCCCCTTGAAGGGGGAGGAACTATAATCCCCTCCCCTTCAGGGGAAGGGCCAGGGTGGGGGTGGGGCACTTCCCCGCCGCTGGTAGAATTCCGTGACGTCTCTTTCTCCTATCAGGACGGCAATGACATTCTGACCGGCTTCAACCTCTCCGTCCACCGCGGAGAACGGATAGCGCTGGTAGGTGAGAGCGGCGGCGGCAAGACGACAGTCATCCGCCTGTTGACCAGGCTCTATGAAATCGAACGGGGCAGCATCCTGATAAACGGAACCGACATCCGTGAACTGTCGCTGGAGGCTGTCCGGCAACGGGTTGGCGTCGTACTTCAGGATCCCTGCCTGTTTACCGGCAGCATCGAGTTCAACATCTGCCTTGGAAACGAGCAGGCTCGCCAGCGAGTTCATCAGGCTGCCGCAGCGGTCGGCGCAGACCGCTTCATCGAAAACTTGCCACAGGGGTACAATGAGGAAGTGCGTGAGCGGGGCGGCAATTTTTCGGTCGGCGAAAAGCAGCTTATTTCCTTCGCCCGAGCTGTGGCTTTCGATCCTGAAATACTTGTCCTTGATGAAGCCACCGCCAGTATCGACTCCGTTTCGGAACAGATGATACAGGAGGGCATCAGAGGCATGATGCTCGGGCGCACATCGCTTGTCATCGCCCATCGTCTCTCCACCATCCGCGATGCCGACCGCATCGTCACCATCCATCATGGAATCAAGGCCGAGGAAGGCACCCATGACGAGCTGATGAACAACGGAGGAATCTATTTCAAACTGCACCAGTTACAGTTCAACGGAGTGTAAACAGCAACTGATATTGCATCTGCCCTGAGAACCTGATACCTTGCTGAAAACAAAGTTTCAGGAGCTTAATATGTGCACAACCTGCGGATGTCCCACCGACGACCATCATCACGACCACGATCACCACCACGAGCATGGCGCTCATGACCACAAACATGACCACAAACATGACCACAAACATGACCACAAACATGACCACGACCATGAGCATAGTGACGATCATGAACACACTCACGACGCCCGGCACTCCCACGCCCACAAGCATGAGCACCGGCATGGTGATAGCGGCTAGCGCACCGTAATCTCGATTGAAGAAGACATCCTTTCCAAAAACAACCGCCTGGCCGCTTTCAACCGCGCCCTGTTCAAGGACAAGCGCATTTTTGTTCTGAATCTGGTCAGCTCACCCGGTTCAGGCAAGACCACCCTGCTGGAGCGCACACTGCGTGACCTGTCGGACAAGCTGCGCTTCGCCGTCATCGAGGGCGACCAGCAGACCGATAACGACGCACAACGCATCGCCGCCACCGGAGTCCCGGTCCGCCAGATCAACACCGGCGCCGGATGTCATCTGGATGCCCATATGATCATGCATGGCACGGAGAACTTCGACCTTGACAATCTGGACGTCCTGATGATTGAAAATGTCGGAAATCTGGTCTGTCCGGCCGCTTTCGATCTGGGCGAACACCACAAGGTCGCCGTTCTTTCCGTAACGGAAGGTGAGGACAAACCGCTCAAATACCCGCAGATGTTCCGCAATTCAACCGTCATGCTGCTCAACAAGACCGACCTGCTGCCCCATCTGGATTTTGATCTGGAAAAGTGCAAAGAGTACGCTCGCCGCGTCAGTCCCGGAATCATCATCCTTGAAGTTTCGGCCAGAAGCGGCGAGGGGATGGAAGCGTGGTACCAGTGGCTGAAAGATGGAGTGAAAAAGTAAATATTCTTGTGTTGCCATAGAATCTCTTATACAAACACTCCATGAAGAAAATATTGATATCATGGATTGGCAGAACAGACCTTCGAGCGGTGTTGGAAGGTGAAATTGTCGGACTCGGCCCGATTGCGCAAGCAGTTCGGGCCATGTCGTTTGACAGAATAGTTTTGTTGAACAACTTCCCGGAAGCTGAAGTCAAGCCATATATCGGCTGGCTCCAGGGTATTAAAAATGTTTCCGTTTCAACCCGCCAGGTAACACTTGCCAGTCCCACCAACTTCGCTGAAATATATGTGGCCGCTTCAGACACCGTTCAACAATGCAGTGTCGATTTTGGTTCCGATATCGACCTGACTTTCCATTTAAGCCCCGGTACACCGGCTATGGCGGCGGTCTGGATACTGATTGCCGCCGGTCGCTATCCGGCTGAATTGATCGAATCCTCTCGTGAACAGGGGGTCAAGGCCGTCACTATCCCATTCGAGATTGCCGCCGAATATCTGCCCCGTCTGCGCGAGAAGCAAGAACTGAGCATAGCCGGACTAAAAAAGCAATATGCAAAAAATGCAAATTGCTTTTCTTACAAACCGGCAACTATTTCCATTTTGGAAACAGTTGACAACAGCTAATAAAGCAATGTGCAAAATATGCACAGTACAATTTCCCCCCAGAATCATTGAGGCACAAATATGACCACTACTGACAATGCAGTTGTTTTGTATCAGGCCCCGGATGGTGCAACCTCACTTGCGGTGCATCTCGAAAAAGATACGGTATGGTTGACCCAAAAACAGATGTCAGAACTTTTCGGTAAGGATTTACGTACTATCAATGAGCATATCAGAAACATTTTTCGTGAGGGTGAACTGGAGGAAGTTTCAGTTATCCGGAAATTCCGGATAACTGCCGCCGATGGCAAAATGTACGATACGAGCCATTACAACCTCGACGTAATAATCTCCGTTGGTTACCGGATCAAGTCACAGCAGGGCACCCAGTTCCGCATCTGGGCCACACGGGTTCTGAAAGACCACATCGTCAAAGGCTACACCATCAACGAACAACGCTTCCGGGAACAGGCCGAAAAACTGACCGACATGCGCCGGACCGTCGAGCTGCTGGCCCGCACTCTGGCCAATAAGGAACTGGTCAGCGAAACCGGCAAGGACGTGCTGCGGGTCATCACCGACTACGCCTATGCCCTGAACCTGCTGGATCGTTACGACCACGGCACACTGACCATCGAGGAAACCACCCGGCAAGCACTGCACGTCATTGATTATGACGAAGCAATCGGGATTGTCGCTTCCATGAAGGGGGAGTTCGATGGCCTGTTCGGCATTGAGAAAGATCAGGGATTCAAGAGCGCGTTAGGGGCCATCTACCAGACATTCGGCGGGGAGGAGTTGTACCCCAGCGTCGAAGAAAAGGGGGCCAATCTGCTCTACTTTGTTGTCAAAAACCACGCCTTCAGCGATGGCAACAAGCGGATCGCAGCCGCCCTGTTCATCTATTTCCTTGGCATAAATGGTATTCTTTACCGTCCCGACGGCAGCAAGCGCCTGGCCGACAACGCCTTGGTGGCACTGACACTGCTCATTGCCGAGAGCCGGCCCGATGAGAAGGATACCATTGTCAAGGTAGTCGTGAACCTGATTAACCGGAATAATAATTGACATGGGAAAATACGCTCCACTCATCCGCCGACACTATAAAATAACCGGCATCGTTCAGGGAGTCGGCTTCCGCCCCTTTGTCTACCGGCTGGCGCATGAACTGGGCTTATCCGGTTTGGTGCGTAATTCCCCTGCCGGGGTAGAGATCGAGGCACAAGGTCTGGCACAGGCATTGGCAGCTTTTGAACAGGCTCTTTCCCATGACGCGCCGCCTCTGGCGGTGATCAGCTCCATAACTTCTGACGACATCCCCATTATCGACGACACCACATTCGAGATCCTCCCAAGCTCCGCTGGCGAGCCTGACATACAGATCGCCCCGGATTCAGCACTTTGCTCCGACTGTCTGCGGGAACTTTTCGACCCCTCCGACCGGCGTTACCGCTATCCTTTCATAACCTGCACTAACTGCGGCCCGCGCTACAGCATTATTACCGGCATCCCCTACGACCGTCCCAAGACCACTATGGCGGATTTCCCGCTCTGTCAGGATTGTTTTCACGAGTACATCGACCCCCTGAATCGCCGTTTTCATGCCCAGCCGGTGGCATGCCACAGCTGCGGGCCCCAGGTGTCACTGTTAAAGGCCCCCTCCCCGCCCCTCCCCCTCCTGGGGAGGGAGTGTTGTTCCTCCACCCAGCGGGGGGAGGTCGGGAGGGGGGAAGATGCCATCCTCCAGGCCGTTGATCTTCTTCTTCAGGGACACATCCTGGCCGTCAAGGGGATCGGCGGCTACCATCTGGCCGTGGATGCCTGTAACCCCGCTGCTGTTCAAAAATTGCGGGAACGCAAGCAACGTGACGAGAAGCCATTCGCTGTCATGACTGCTGACCTTGAAGCAGCCCGCAGATTGGCTCTGATGAACGAGACGGAAGAGCGGCTGCTGGTTTCGGCGGAAGCTCCGATTGTGATTGTCAGAAAAAGTCCTGACTGCCAAGTATCGCCGCAGGTAGCTCCCAACAACGGCTGGTTGGGCTTGATGCTGCCCTATGCGCCGCTGCATCATCTGCTGTTTGGAGCCGGTTCAACGTTCGATGTTCAAAGTTCAATGTCTACAACCACGAACGTTGAACCACGAACCAGGTTAACCGCTTTGGTCATGACCAGCGGAAACATCTCCGACGAACCGGTCGCTTTTGAAGATGAGGACGCTATAAAACGCTTGTCGGGAATCGCCGACTACTTTCTGATTCACAATCGTCCTATCCATATCCGCAGCGATGACTCGGTCATGCGCGTATTCCAGGGCAAGCCTCTGTTTTACCGGCGCGCCAGAGGATATGCGCCGCGTGCCGTCAAACTTCCCTTTCAGCTTCAGCCTCTGCTGGCCGTGGGGGCCGAATTGAAGAGCTCCGTCTGCCTGGCCAGGAATGATCAAGCTTTTTTGAGCCAACATATCGGCGATCTTCAGAATGATTCATCATACGACTCATTCTGTCAGACTATCCATCATCTGTCCGATATACTTGAAATCAGACCGGCACAGGCCGCCTGTGACCTGCACCCTGATTACCTTTCCTCCCGCTATGCCGAAGAGAGCGGACTGCCGCTGCTAAAAGTGCAGCACCACCATGCTCACCTGGCCTCCTGCATGGCCGAAAATGGCCTGAGTGGCGAAGTAATCGGAGTGATATTCGACGGCACCGGCTATGGTCCGGACGGAACTGTCTGGGGCGGAGAATTTCTGGTGGGGGGATATGACGGCTACAGCCGCGCCGCCCATTTCAGGAACACGCCACTTCCCGGCGGGGATGCCGCCGTCAGGGAACCGTGGCGCATGGCTGTTTCTTACCTCTATCAGGCTCTGGGCGAAGCTGCCTTCTCGACAGATCACCCGGCAGTGCGGCAACTGTCTGATCAGGAGCGGAGAGTATTTGTCGGCATGCTGAGTCGAGGAATCAACTCGCCCATGACGTCCAGCTGCGGCCGACTGTTTGATGCTGTGTCAGCGCTGCTTGATCTGCGACATGAAGTGTCATATGATGGCCAGGCCGCGATTGAACTTGAGGCGTTGGCTGAAACGGTTGAGTGCAGCGGAACGGAAAGCTACCGCTACCGAGTCGTGCTGCATGAGAGTGGTCCTGCCGAACTGGATTTTTCCCAAATGATCATGGACATTCTGGCTGATGTTGATGTCGGAATTCCTCCTGCTGTGATTGCGGCACGTTTCCATGTTACGCTTGCGACTGCCGCGACTGATGTCTGTCTGATTATTTCCGGGTCCAGCGGCCTTGATCGGGTTATTCTCTCCGGCGGAGCTTTTCAGAATCGCCTTTTGAGTGAAATGGTATATAATGCCCTGACAAAAAATGGTCTGCAGGTGTTTACGCACCGGCTGGTGCCGCCCAACGACGGCGGCATTGCTCTGGGGCAGGCTGCTATCGCAGGAAGGAGAAAGGTCTCATATGTGTCTTGGCGTTCCGATGAAAATCTTGAGTAAAGATGGCGACAATATTGTCGCCGAAGTTGATGGAGTCCGGAAAGAGGCCAGCATCACCCTGCTCGGCGAAGAAATTGCGATAGGAGATTATGTGATCGTCCATGCCGGTTATGCTATTTCACGGCTGGATGAGGAGTATGCGACCGAGACCCTGCGCCTGATGCGGGAAGTTTTCTCGGAAGAGGATATGGCATGATATTTCAGGACGAATTCCGTGATCGCGCCCTGGTTCAGAATATGGCTTCCAACATCCTTCGCATGGCTGAACGGCTAAAAACCCCGGTCAACTTCATGGAAGTCTGCGGCACCCATACCATGTCGATCTACCAGTACGGGATCCGCTCGCTGCTGCCCGAAAATGTCCGGCTGATCTCCGGCCCCGGCTGCCCGGTCTGCGTAACTCCGATCGGATACGTTGACAAGGCGCTGGCCTGCACCGCCGATCCGCGCACAATCGTAACCACTTTTGGTGACATGCTGCGC
Source organism: Deltaproteobacteria bacterium (assembly GCA_016219145.1). Taxonomy (GTDB): domain Bacteria; phylum Desulfobacterota; class Desulfuromonadia; order Geobacterales; family Pseudopelobacteraceae; genus JACRCG01. The sequence goes on from JACRCG010000186.1 coordinate 20,102, forward strand.
GTCCCCGGCAGCAGGTCATCTTTAATGGAAGAGCGGGCCAAAGGGGCCGATGTGCGCATTGTCTACTCGCCGCGCGACGCCGTCGCCCTGGCAGCGGCAAAGCCGGAGCGCCGCGTCGTATTCCTGGGAGTCGGCTTTGAAACTACTACTCCGGCTATTGCTGCTTCGATTCTGGAAGCTGACAAACTGGGGCTGAGCAACTTTTCGGTTCTGGCTTCTCACAAAACCATCCCAATCCCGATGGAGCTTCTGACCTCCGACCCGGAATTGGGGATTTCCGGCTATCTCTGCCCGGCCCACGTCAGCACCGTCATAGGCGGCAACGCCTACAGGCCGTTGGCCGAAAAATACAAAATCCCCTGCGTAGTCACCGGTTTTGAGCCGGCTGATGTCATGCAGGGAATCGAGATGCTGCTGGCCCAGATCCTTTCCGGCGAAAGCAAGGTAGAGATCCAGTACCGCCGGGCCGTTTCGTGGGAAGGCAACCCCAAGGCCCGCGCAATCGTAGATCAGGTATTTGAGCCGTGCGATACCGACTGGCGCGGTCTGGGAGTGCTGCCGGGAACCGGCATGGCCATCAGAGCCTGCTATGCCGGCTTTGATACCGAGCGGATTTTGACTCTGGATGTCCCGGAAGCGGTCGAAAATCCGGCCTGCCTCTGCGGTGAGGTACTGAAAGGGAAGCTGGCGCCTTTTGGATGCCCTCTGTTTGCCACACTCTGCACACCCGAATCGCCGGTCGGCGCCTGCATGGTTTCCAGCGAAGGGACCTGCGCGGCCGCCTACAAGTACGGCAGATAGCAGATGGCTCGTTTCGGGCATATCTGGTCCGGTTTTTCTCACGGATTCCACCATCGCACTGAACTGCGGCGGCTGCTTGATAACACCCTGACGAATTCCTGCATCCTCGACCTGGCCCCAGAGGCTCTTCTTACGTCAGGAGTTGCAGCATTGGCTCTCGATTTTGACGGCGTTCTCTCTCATCATGGCGCCCCAGCCCCGTTGCCGGAAACCGTCGTATGGATGAAACGCTGCGAATCGGTTTTTGGTGGAGGCAGGATATTCATCCTCTCCAATAAGCCGACTGACGTTCGAAAACAGTGGTTTGCAGAGCATTTTCCCGAAATTCGCTTCATTTCAGGTGTCCGAAAAAAACCGTTTCCCGATGGCCTCACCAAAACAGGGGAACTCTCCGGAGTTCCCCTGTCGCACATTCTAATGGTTGACGACCGCCTGCTGACCGGCTGTCTGGCCGCGCTGGTCGCCGACGCCCGCCCTTGCTATATCAGGCGACCGTACGTTTCGTACCGTCATCGACCTTTTGCTGAAATGTTCTTTTCAATTCTTCGCCTGTTCGAACGCTGCTATATAAAAGCCATCACACTCTATTAAACTCCATCATTTACCCAGCGCCTTCTCAATCCGGTCGCAAAGCGTCTTCAGCACCTTGATTCGGGCATAATACTTGTCGTTGGCCTCTACCAGCGTCCAGGGAGCGATTTCGGTGCTGGTGCGATCGATCATGTCGCAGACCGCCAGTTCATATTCATCCCACTTGTCGCGGTTACGCCAATCCTCATCCGTGATCTTGTAGCGCTTGAAGCCGATCTTTTCCCGTTCCTTGAAACGCCGCAACTGCTCTTCCTTGGTAATGGAAAGCCAGAACTTGACGACTACGGTTTTATTCCGGACCATCTGCTCTTCAAAATCGTTGATTTCTCCGTAGGCCCGCATCCAGTCCTTGTGCTCGCAGTACCCCTCTACCCTTTCCACCAAAACCCGTCCGTACCAGGTGCGGTCAAAAATGGCAAAACGGCTTTTGCGGGGGATGTTGCGCCAGAAGCGCCACATGTAGGGCTGGGCGCGTTCCTCCTCGGTTGGGGCGGCCACCGGGATGACCCGGTATTGACGAGCATCCAGCGCCTGGATGATGCGACGTATACTGCCACCTTTACCAGCCGCGTCGTTGCCTTCAAAAGCCACCACGACCGACAGTTTTTTAAAGTCCGGATGGCGGGTCAGCAGGTTAAGTTTGCCCTGGTATTTCTCCAGTTCGCTTTCGAATTCGGCTTTTTTCAGTTTTTTTGACATGTCCAGCGTCTGCAGAATCAGCAGGTTGTCAATTGTAGGCAGGATGGGTGGAATCGGCTCTTCGTGACGCGGGGGTTCGGGGGCATCCAGACGCTGGCGCATGGCATTCACAATGGCTTTGCCGATGGTCAGATAGCGATAGCGCGGATCGGTTCCCTCGACGATGGTCCAGGGCGATTCGGCAGTGCTGGTTGAACGCAGCATCCGTTCGGATACCTGCCGGAATTTATCGTACTGCTTATAGTGATCCCAGTCCGTATCGGTAACTCTCCAACGCGTTTTGGGATCTTTTTCAAGCAGCTTGAGGCGTTTTTTTTGTTCGCTCTGAGAGAGGTGCAGCCAGAATTTGAG
>JACRCG010000183.1 GCA_016219145.1 Deltaproteobacteria bacterium
CTTATGTCGTATACAGACACAGGATACGTGATCTCGATGTTCTTGCTTTAGGGGTTTTAAGCATTGTCATTGTCGTCGCAGTTTTCCTTGGGTACAACCTGGTGCGGCACGGCGAGGCCGGGGCGTTTCTCCTGGTCGGGATGGTGGTGCTGGGACTATCTGCGGCCGGAGGCTGGTGGCTGCGCAAAGTGGCACAGGAGGTGGAGGCATGAACGCGACATCACGCACACATTTGTGGCAGCGCCTGCAAGAGGCAGGTCTGGTGGCCGGCGATCCTCCGTTCGCACCGGCATCGCCCTGGTTTGTCAGGTTGATGCTGGGAATCGCAGGCTGGATCGGTGCGCTCTTCATCCTCGGATTCATTGGCACAGGCTTTGCGATGGTGATGCGCAACGCTGGTTCAGCGGCATTTGCGGCAATTCTCTGCTGTGGTGGAGCCTATGCGCTCTTCCGGCTGCCCTCCAAAGGGGACTTCACCAGCCAGTTCGGCCTGGCAACCGGACTAGCCGGTCAGGCGCTGTTCGCAATAGCCATTTCCCAGCATTTTTCGACTGATAAATCGGTAGGTTTCTTTCTTTTTTTCTGCGTTGAAGCCGCGCTTACCTTGCTCATGCCCAACTTCATGCATCGCATTTTTAGCACTCTGGGAGCAGTGGGAGCCGCCTCCTTCGGCCTGGCCCAAGCCGGACTGCACGGAGTGGCGCTCCCGTTGACCGCAGCAGGGTGCGCTTTGGTCTGGCGCGGAGAAATGCGGCTGGCGGCACGAGCCGACCTATGGCAGCCGGTAGGTTACGGACTGGCGCTGGGGGTATTGCAGACAGCGACCACGTCACTGATGGGAAGAGAGATGCTCTCCTTGTTCGGCAGGGATAAAGGTGGCTGGCTGCTGAAACATGGAGCAGAAGTAGGCACATCGTTGGTAATAATCGTAGTTCTCGTCGTCACAGTCAATATCCTGCGGGAGCTGGTCATCGAGCCATTCAGCAGCGAAGGCATCGCCATTCTCGGCTGCGCAGTGCTCACCCTGGCCGTCTCCTTCCCGGCGCACGGTTTTGCGGCCGCACTGCTGATCCTGATCCTCGGTTTTGCGGGCGGTAATCGTATCCTGTTCGGACTGGGGCTGCTGGCGTTGGTATCCTTTCTATCCCATTACTACTATCAAATGAGAGAAACACTGCTGTTCAAATCTCTGATTCTGGCTGCAATCGGCCTTTTCATGATCGGTTGTCGATGGTTGCTGCTGAAACTGTACCCGGCCAAGGAGACAAGAATACATGCGTAACATCGTCCTGCTTCTGACCGCTGCCCTAGTGCTCGTACTGGTCAATTACTCCATCTGGCAGAAGGAAACTCTTATCAAAAGTGGCCGGACTCTGCTGCTTGAGCTGGCGCCGGTTGATCCACGCTCACTGATGCAGGGGGATTACATGGCGCTGCGATTCAAACTGGCCACTGAAGCGTTTCCGCACGACAAGATCAAGACGTTGAAGGATGGCCGGATTGTGCTGGCTGTTGATCCTAACAACGTCGCCACCTTCCGCCGTTTTTCCGACGGCAGGACAGATGCCGATGAAGCGCTTCTGCGCTACCGTATCCGGAATAATCAGCCGAAGTTTGCCTCCAACGCCTTTTTCTTTCAGGAAAAGCATGGCAGTTACTATCAGAACGCCAAGTATGGCGAATTCAAGGTATCCACCAACGGTGAAGCGCTGCTGGTGGCATTGCGCGGAGCGGATTTACAAACACTGGGACCGAAACCGGGCGAGACTCAGTAGTGTGCTCATGGTGTCTGTGCTCCATTCTTCATAATAATGAATAGTGAAGACACGACACCTATGCCTCCACTGATTCCTAGATGAAAAAACACTTCAACTTTCCGAACCAGTAAAGACAGCCATTAACCGTATAAGGCTAATGCCTAATCCATAGCAGAAACCTATAAGGGTCAGGTTCCCACTCTATACAGGCTGAGGCGGGCGAAAAATCACGAATCACAATGAATAGTTACAACAAAGCATGACCCCATAAGGATCAGATCCAAACTCTGTACAGAAAGTAAAAATATGCAGGCGGGATGATGACCTAACCAACTATACACTTTGGCAGCAGATGTCTAAGAACCCTTGACAGTGCATACAAACGTACATACAATACAGCCATGAATATCACCTGGGATTCCAAAAAAGCGGCTTTAAATCAGAAGAGCCACGAGGGCGTAACTTTCGAGGAATCCCATCATGTTCTGTTTGATCCTTTCGCGTTGACGCACGAGGATAATGATTCAGAAACCGAGCAACGGTTCATAACTCTTGGGATGGGTGGCAAAAACCGGATCCTGATGGTTGTATACACATACAGAGAAGAAACTATCCGGATCATCTCGGCCTGGAAGGCCGGTGAACCGCAAAGGAGGCGCTATGAAAGCCAGTTCTGACAAAATGTACGATAAATACAAAGATATTGATTTTGCCGATGCCAAAACGGTTGCCGAGACCCCTCACCTGGCAAAGTTACAGGCTGAGGCGGGCGGGAAATCACGAATCACAATGCGAGTTGACAACGATGTTCTGGCAACTTTCAAGGCACGGGCAGAAATGCTCGGCGGCAACTACCAGACACTTATGAATGATGCTCTGAAACAGTTCGCCCAGGGATTCAGACTATCTGACGTGGTCCGCGAAGCAATCCATGAAACGTGGGAAACATCCCTGACTGCTCGCCCAGCCGGGCGCGGGAAGAAACTCCGATAACGATTAACGCTGATACCGTCCCACACCACTGCGAAAGGAGCAAGTATGTATTTTCTGGAATTTGTCATCAAACATTGGGGGTATTTTGCGCTGTTGATCCCGGCGGCTATCCTGCTGTACGCGTCTGTAGTGGTGGTCGGCGGCAACGAAATCGCACTGATCGAGCGGCGCTGGTTCGGCAGCAAGATGCCGCAGGGACGGGTTGTGGCGCTGGGCAATGAAGTTGGCATTCAGGCCCGCACACTCGGCCCCGGTCTGCACTTCCTGATCCCGTTCATCTACAAGGCCAGCAAGAGCGTTTTCACTGAAATACTGGAAGACGAAATCGGCCTGATCGAATCGGTCGATGGATCATCCATTCCAGCCGGCAGGATCTTTGCGGCTGTCGTGGCCGGGCACAACTCCTTTCAGGACGGCGAGGCCTTCATCAAGAACGGAGGCCAGAAAGGGCCGCAGATCGAGGTGCTCCCTCCCGGCAAATACCGGATCAACCCCTACCTGTTCAAGTTGACCAAGGGCAATGTCACCGAAATCAAGGATTCCGAGATCGGCACTGTGGAGTCGGTTGACGGCGTCGCCATCACTGAGGGGAGGATCTTTGCCCAGGCTGTGGAAGGGCACTCCTCCTTTCAGAACGGCGATGCCTTTATCACCAACGGCGGACAAAAAGGGCCGCAGATTGAGATCATCCCGCCCGGCAACTACCGCATCAATCCCTACCTGTTCAAGGTCACCAAAAGCTCGGCCACCAAAATCGGCGACGGAGAAATCGGACTGGTCGAATCCGCCGATGGATCCGCCATCCCGGCCGGACGCATCTTTGCAACTGTGGTGCCGGGACATAACTCATTCCAGTCCGGCCAGGATTTCATCAAAAACGGCGGTCAGAAAGGGCCGCAGACCGAGATCCTGCCGCCCGGTGTCTACCGTATCCATCCCAACCTTTTCAAAATCACCAAAGCCAAGGCCGTGATAATCGCCAAGGGTGAAGTCGGCATGGTGACCGCCCAGGACGGCGCACCGATCCCGATGGGACGGCTTCTGGCGCAGAGCGTGCCGGGGCATTCCAATTACGAGAACGGAGAGGCCTTCCTTAAAAACAGCGGCCAACAAGGGCCGCAGATCGATGTCCTTTTGCCCGGCACCTACCGCATCAACCTGAATCTGTTCCAGGTACAGATCGCCCCGGCTGTTGTCATTGAAGCCAGCAAAGTCGGCCTGGTAACCGCACTGGACGGCATCCCGCTGCCGGAGCGGGAGTATGTCGCCAGTCCGATAACCGGGCATAATGATTATCAGGACGGCTCAGCCTTTCTTACCAAGCAGGGGCAGCGCGGCCCGCAGCTTGACGTATTGCGTCCCGGCACCTATTACATCAACCCCTTCATGTTCAGCGTGGAAGTCGACGCTGTGGCCGTAATCGAGCGCGGCCAGGTCGGAGTCATCGTTTCGAACGTTGGCGAGGACCCGACCGAAGAGATGAAGAAACGTCTCGGATCATCCCAGACCGGGGCTTCGGCGGAGGAAGGCAAGGAGAAGTACGTTGTGCCCAAGGGCTTCAGAGGCATTCAGGAAGAGGTGGCCGGACCGGGGCGCTATTACTTGAACCGGCGGGCCTTCATGGTCTACATCATCGACACTACCAACATCACGATCGACTGGGACGATCAGGAAGACACCCGCTTTGACCAGTTGACGGTCATCTCCAAAGACGGTTTCCCGATCCAGGTGGCGGTCAAGGTCGTCATCCGCGTCAGGCCGGATCAGGCTCCCTACATGGTGGCCAAGGTCGGCTCGATCGACAACCTGATTCAGCACGTTATCCATCCGATGATTGATTCATCCTTCCGCAACCAGGCCTCCACCGCCTCGGCCATGAATTTCCTGCAAAGCCGCTCGGAAGAGCAGGCCAAGGCCGAAAGCCGCGCCCGTGTCGATCTGGAAAAATATCATGTCGAGTGCGTGTCGGTCCTGATCTGCCAGATCAAGCTGCCCGAAGACCTGATGCAGACCCAGACCAAACGCATCATCGCCGAACAGCAGCAGGAGATGTACAAGATGGAGCAGCGCTCCCAGGCCGAACGGACCGAGATGGAGAAGATGAGGGCCACAGCCGACCAGCAGCCGACTCTGGTTGCATCGGAGATCGCCGTGAAGGTAGCCACCCAGAGGAAGACCGAGATGATCACCCTGGCCGAGGGTAACGCCGAGTCCAAGGCACTGGAAGGGGCCGGTGAAGGGAAGCGTCTGAAAGCTATCGGCGACGGCGAAGCCTCCAAGATCGCCGCCATTGGCGAGGCGACCGCCCAGGCCTACAGCAAACAGCAGGAGGCCATCGGTGAAGAGGCCATCAAGCAGATCAAGATCGTGGAACTGATCGCGGCCGCCATCCAGAACGGCAACATCAAGATCGTCCCGGATGTGCTGGTGACCGGTGGCGGGACTGCCGGAGACGGGTTGATGGGGCAGTTGTCTCGACTCCTTCCTGGGGTGGATTTGAATGCGTTGGTAAAGAAACAGAAGATGGAGTAAGGCGAAACCGGCCTCACGCAACGCCGCGACGAAAGGCTATTTATACTAATCATTTTTTTTGAAAACGGCAGTTCAAATAACACAGAGCAACGGAGCAACTGAGAAATCAAGACGTTACATGAGAAACCGCTTTTACCAATAAGCTGAGTCTCAAAAAGGCATTTTTAAGAAGATTCTTCTTTTGTTTTTACTCCGTTGCTCTGTTGCTCCGTGTTTCAAATGGTTTTTTGATTAACTGGCTGCGTTACTCAGCCTTCGCTTCTCGTCGCGTCGGCGCGTGAAAATTGTTTTTTGGGGGGAACACACTCCGGGGAAAACAGCATGGAAAACAACCTTAAAGGAAAAAGTGGGCTCCGACGAATCCTGAACGCCTGTGGGTACTCTGTGTCAGGCCTTGGCGAGGCATTCAAGCATGAAGCCGCCTTCCGACAGGAGCTGCTGCTGGCTGTGGTGTTGATTCCGATAGCGCTCTTGTCCGGACGACCGGGAAGTGACAAAGCGCTCCTGATCGGCTCGGTCATGCTGGTACTGATCGTTGAGCTACTGAACTCCGCAGTCGAGAGTCTGACAGACCGGGTTTCACTGGAAATCCACCCCCTGTCAAAAAAGGCGAAAGACCTGGGGAGCGCGGCAGTGCTACTCTCTCTGTTTAATCTGGCTATAGTCTGGGGTTTGATTTTCCTGTAATCGGGATGGAATCTGCAAGATTTTATGGTGACACTGGCGTATGGGGTACAATCTTTCAAGAACATCTGTGTTTTACCTGATTATGGAATTAAAGCTGATTTTTTGCGGTTTATTTCAATCCAGACTGAGGGGAGTAATAATGACTTATCAGCACACTGACAAACTTGAAGTGACGGGTTCCGACCGGAGCAGGACCGAACTGAAACTTGCCGAAAACGATCTTACCACGGACAATTGCAGGATTTCAGTGTGTTTCTTGAACATCCTGTTCCCGCTCATTTTAACTTTGCTCTTTTACTCTCCACTCCATGCACAAGGGAATTATACTGTGGTCAAAGATCCCGCAACCAACGCGACAGTATTTGTTTTTAAAGCCGATAGAGGCGATGTTCGTTTCAACCATGATCTGCACAGAAATGAGCTTAAGGCCGAATCCTGTATCCCCTGCCACAAGACCAAGACGCCGACCAAAGAGCATACCATGACCCGTTTTGACCAGAGAATTGCGCACTATTTCTGCAAGGGGTGTCATCGCGAGATGGGACGGGGGCCTGTCGAATGCCATGAATGCCACAATGGGAAGAAACAATAGTTGGATAATTGCAGATAAACAGCTGATGAAATGAGGCATCACCGGCTGTCAAACCTGTGATGCCGTGCATTTGAGCTTTCAGGGCAGGTTTTTGATCGCCAGAATTATCTTATCCTGGTCCATCAGGAGAGCAGCCGGAATAAACAGGTCTACTTCGTTGCGCTTGGCGCCAGTCAAAGCGTCGGTAAACTCTCTAAACAGCATCAGCTCACGGGTAAACAACTCATTAAAACCGAAACGCAGATCTGCAAGCAGACGTGGATCTTTCTGCACAAAGTTCAACGTACACCATTCGTCAAACAGCTCTTCACCCGAGAAATCAATCAGCGGAATGCCATTTAAACGGCAGGTCATGGGGCGGTACTCGTAGACCAGACAGCCTCCGCCTTCCGACAGCAGCAGACAGGGCGTCTCGTCGTCTTCCGGCATCAGCTCTTCCCACTCGTCTTCCGGAATGCTGTTCAGCAGCCAGGGTTCCTTGAATTGCGGGTTTATCTGAGACAACCCTTTCAGACGAACTGACGCTTCCTGTCGTAAAATATGCGTCTGAGATGATGGAAGAGCGTCAAACCCCAGTTTCAGATAGAACGCGTCCAGCAGAGTAATATCAAAAAGTCCACGGCAGCAGGCCGAACAACCGTTACGGCACTGTATCTGGTCAGCGTGCTGTTCCAGACAGGTCTGAAACCAGTCATCCACTTCCCGTAACAATAAACCGTAACGTTCCAGAATTGCTTCCATTATCTACTTCAGTGTGAGTACAAATTCAACCAGGCTCTCGACCTGTTCCTTATTGATCTGGCTGCTGAAGGAGGGCATGCCGCCCGGTCGCCCTTCCGAGATGGTTTTGGTAATATCGAGGCGCGTTTTGCCGTATTTGTATTTCGAGACCGTCAGGTCGGGTCCAACGCCCCCTTTGGCGCTTTCACCATGGCAGGGTGCACAAAAGCTGCCGAACAACTGTTTGCCGGCGACGACGTAAGCCTCAACCTTGTGCCCACTCCCCGAGGCACCGACAGCAGTTGCTTCAACCGCTTTGTGTGCAGCCTGCTTGCGGTCATCGCGGACTTTTCTGGCGGCGTCGGCTTCGGATTGCGAGCTCCAGCCACTGAACAGATAATATCCCATGTAGCAGACGCCCCATACCGCCAGCACCGTAAACAGAATACGAAAGACCCCCGGAGAACTTTTCTCTTCACGATATTTGATGCCATCATAATCATGCTGTTCCGACATATGTCAGCTCCTTATAAATAGAATTAATCGTCATCAAGCATCCTGTGTTTGGGCTCCTCAAGCACGTCTTTTCTTTTTTTGCTCAAGGTAGCAACAGCTATTGCAATCAGGATAGCCAGCAAAAAACCTGTCAGCAGTAAAAAAACAAATCTGGCGTCTATCATCACTTTGTATCCAGCTTGATCCAGGTTACCAGCTTCCAGATCTTCTGCTCGTCCAGCGCGGCACTGAAAGACGGCATGCCATTGGCCTCAATCCCCTGCGAGATAATCTTGAACAGCTCGGCATCCGCCTTGGCAGAACCTTTCAAAGCCGGCCCGAGTGTCCCTTCACGCTTATCACCGTGGCAGGAAGCGCAATGCTGCCTGTAAACAGATTTTGCATCACTCTCAATGGACTTGTATTCTGTGAACGGGTTTTTGAGGGCAGCCGTCTGGACAGCCGCCTCAACTTTTTTAACCGGAATGTCGGTCCCCAGCTTGCGCATGTAGGCGATGATTGCATCCATCTCGCTTTTCCCTTTGAGATCATCCAGATCAGCCTGGCTATACGGGAACTTGAGCAGCTTCATCTTACGCTCTGAATAAGTCGTATCCAGCGGCTTGTTCAGGAAGGCATAGGAAGGCATGTTGGAGGCCGGAACAACCGACTGCGGATTTTCCATATGCTTGCGGTGCCAGGCCCCCTTGGGATCCGGGTATTTAAGGCCGATGCGGGCCAGATCGGGACCGGTACGGCGTGAGCCCCACAGATGCGGCCGATCATAGACGAATTCGCCGGATTTGGAGTAGGTGCCGCCATAACCGTAGCGTTCAACATCGGCGGCCAGCGTGCGCACAGTCTGGGAGTGGCAGTTATTGCATCCTTCACGCATGTAGATGTCTCGCCCCTCCTGTTGCAGAGGAGTATAGGGTTTAACCTCGGCTATCCGGTCACCAGCGCCGTTAATCCACTTGAATGGCGCTATCATGGTGACAGTGGTGCCGATCATAATCACGACAAAAGCCAGAATAATAAAAATAACGGGATTTTTTTCCAACATGGTATCGTCCTCGTTCGTTTTGAATTTAGCCTGCAAAAAGCATTTGAAACACGGAGCAACTGAGCAACGGAGTAAAACCAGAGAAAAATGTTCTTGAAAAAGTCTTTTTGAGACTTATCACCTTTTGGGTGAATACGGTTCTCATGTAAGGTCTTGATTTCTCAGTTGCTCCGTTGCTCTGTGTTATTCGAACTGCCGTTTCTGGGTTTAATATTATGCCTTGGCGGCTTGTGAATCGGCGCCCTTCTGGAAGGTTTTGTAGATGTTATAGATAAACACCAGCAAACCGGCCAGATAGATGAAACCGCTGACAGCTCGCATCTTGTAATAGGGGAAGATGGCAATCATGGTCTCCATGAAGCTGTAATGCAGCGTTCCATCAGGGTTTGTAGCCAAAAGCATCATCCCCTGCTGAACACCGGCGATCCACATGGTGACAGAATAGATCAACTGTCCGACCAGAACCAGCCAGAAATGGGTATCTGCCAGTTTGACGCTGTAGATTTCAGTTTCACTCAGTTTGGTTGTTACATAATAGGTTGCGCCAAACAGCACCATCGAGACCCAGCCCATGGTCCCCATATGGACATGCCCCGGCACCCAGTCGGTGTAGTGTATGAAGGCGGAAAAAGTCCGAATGGCCTGCATCGGCCCCTGCAGGGTCTGCAAACCGTAGAAGGTAATGCCGCAGATCAGGAATTTGACAATATAGTTGCTCTTCATTTTTTCCCATTGACCGTTCATGGTCAGATAGCCGTTCATGACCGCCCCCCAGGAAGGGGCAATCAGCATGATCGAGAAAGCCATCGCCAGGGTCTGAATCCAGTCCGGCACCGGTGTCCAGAGCAGGTGATGCGCGCCGGTCCAGAGGTACATGAAGATCAGGCTCCAGAAAGCGATAATCCCCATGCGGTGACTGTAGATCGGATTATTGGTAACTTTCGGGAGGAAGTAATAAAAGATGGCCAGCGGCGGAACGGTCAGAACCATCGCCACGGCGTTGTGGCCGTACCACCACTGCACATTGGCATCATTGGTACCGGCAAAGGCCGAGTAGGATTTAAAGAGATGCAGCGGCACACCCAGATTATTGACGACATAAAGCACCGTCACCCCGACCAGCGCCGCCATGATGTACCAGAGCGAGATGTACATCTGCTCTTCCTTGCGCTTGAGGATCGTCATCAACACGTTCAGCGAGAACAGCACCCAGAGAATAGCGACGACAATGGCCAGAGGCCATTCCAGTTCGGCATACTCCTTGGTGCGGTTGATTCCCAGAGCCAGTGTCACGGCCGCCGACGCAATGGCGATGTTGAAAATCCAGAGCGTCACTCTGGCCAGTTTAGGGCTCCAGAGCGGAGTTTTGGTAAGCCTTTGGGTGATATAGAAGAACATGGCAATGAAACTGCCAATGCCCCAGCCGAAGATTCCGGCATTGGTGTGGATTGGCCGCAAGCGGCCGTAAGTCAGGTAAGGCGCAACGTTCAGTTGCGGCCAGACCAGCTGCAGGGAGATCAGGATACCGACCAGGACGGCTATCGTCCCCCAGATGATGCTCCAGGTGATGAAACCTTTTACCGAATCATCAAAATACCGCGTTGGTGCATTCATGCTTCTGCTCCTTTGTTGAGTTGTTTCAAAGCGCCTTGCCGGCGACTTTGAATACGAAGTCATAATTGAGGATATCTTCCCATTCGAAGCCCTTGGCAGTTGAGCGGGTATCATCGCCATCACCGTAAGGCTTGCCGGGAATGTAGAACCAGTTCATGATAGCCTCTCCCGAAGAGCGGAAGACAATCCAGTATTTACCTGGTTTGAGCTTGCTCTTGGCATCATGTGGAAAGCTGAAATCGACCCAGTAGTAGCCCGGTTTGCGGGTGATGTTATCCAGCGAGACCAGATTGGATCTGACCCCGTCCAGAATATTCGGGCGACCGCCCTCGTCCCTGACCAAGTCAATATATACGTTGCCGTCTCCGCCGAATTTGCGCATGGCCAGGGATACTTTGTCCAGCGCCAAGCCATCTTTCAATTTAAAGGCCTGGGCAAAGATATACTGTGAAGTGACATACTCCGAAGTTTCCTTATCGAATATTCTGGTGCCGACATTGCCCTGGACACTGTAACCGTTCACCAGATTGGGAAATTCCATATTGCCGAATACTACTGCGGAACCGGCCGGCGGCTTGATCGCCTTTAGCTTTGCCTGACGATCAGCTTCAGACTTTTCCCTGGCCAGACGCTCTTTTTCAGCCTTATCGCGCGCCCTTCTCTCCTGCTCCGCCTTCAGCTTAGCCAGCCGCTTTTCCTCTGCCTTTTTCAGCGCCAAACGCTCTTTTTCCGCATCTTCGCGGGCCTTTAGCTCTCGATCCGCCTTGAGCTTCGCCAGCCGCGCAGTTTCAGCCCTTTCTCTGTCAAGCCGCTCTTTCTCGGCTTTTTCCAGAGCCTTGCGTTCCTCTTCCAGCTTCAGCCCGGCCAGACGTTCAGCTTCAACTCTTTCAAGCGCAAGCCTTTCCCTCTCGTCTCTCTCAATAGCCTGGCGCTCTTCGTCCGCTTTCCGGCGGGCAAGTTCTTCGGCCTCCTGGCGCTCCCTCTTCAAACGCTCACTATTCAGTCGTTCCTGTTCGGCACGCTCCTTTTCAACACGTTCGCGCTCGATGCGATCCCGCTCGGCACGCTCCAGCGCCTGACGCTCGCGCGCTGCCGCCTCGCGGGCAACACGTTCCTTTTCTTTCTGCTCAGCCGCCACAGAGACTTCATCGGCTGTTGGAAACAAGGTGCTTGCGTCTACAAGATTGCTGATAATGTAAGGGCGTGGATCTTTACCGGTATTTTTGACAACCAGCCTGACATCATCAGACTTGAAAGTGCCTTCTATCAGTTCGGAGTAGCGTGGCAGATAGGGCGCTCCGCGCCAGGTATCGTTTATATCGCGTGAATCGAGCCCATGGGTCTGTTTGATATGACGGGAGGAGGTGAACTGACGGGATTGCTGCGGGTCGTACGGAAGCCACCCCAGGTCCGGGAAATATATCTCCATCCAGGCGTGGCCGCCCTGTCCCATACTCTGCACGATTGAACTTTTGCTGTCGATCGGCACCTTCCAGGAATCCTTCAGGGTAATGCCTCCGACAATCCGGGCCGGAATACCGACGCTGCGCAGCAGGGCTATATTGAGATGGGCAAAGTTCTGGCAGTTGCCGCTTTTTGTATCCAGAGTGTAAAGTGCATCATACTTGGGCGGATTAAAGGTATATTTGATCGCGTCGGTGACATGATTGGTAATGGCCGACACAGCCTCATACTCATTTCTGGCTCCGGCGGTCAATCGTCTGGCAAGCTCGGCAATTTCTGGAGAATCGGACTGCACCATCTCGGTGGATTTAAGGTAGAGCGCCTCTCCGCCTGGAACGGTTCCGATCGGAAACGGAGTGCGGCTCTCCATGGCGGACAGCTCGGAACGCACATTGGCAGTATAGCCAAGGTTGATGCGGATATCCTGATCAACATTTTCCCAGACCACTTTCTGGAAGCGGTTGCCAAAACGGTCCTGCTCGACTGTCGAGCTCTTCGGGCGTGGGTTTATTGAAATATTCAGACTGTCAACCGACTGGCTGACGCTTTTGCTCTTGAAGTCGGCAGGCAGGGCGAAGCGGAAGGAGAAGGACTGAACACGGCCTTTGTCAACGCCGAACTCCATCTGCTGCCTCATGGCAATACTGCTGTCAAGCCGGCCTTCGAGCATGAGGGTTTTCGCATGGAGACTGCCAGCAGTTGAAATCAGAACTGCAACGATTAGTATAAGCTGCTTCATTCGGTATTCCTGTCGTATTGCGTCTCAAATTGCTCCGGCGCTCCTGCAAAGCTTAACAGAAAAAAACGATTTTGCACGATTCGTACAGCAAAAAAATCTGAAAAAACAGCTGGCTCTCACAGAGGCACAAAGAACACAAAGAGATCAGAGGCTTATGTGGGTTTAAGCACTCACCATAGAGTTCTACAATTTGCTTTGATAATCTCCTGATTTATTTGGTGAACTTTGTGGGCTTTGTGTGATAACAGCCGTTTTAAGGTTTATCATTCCCATTCAATAGTCGCCGGAGGCTTGCTGGATATATCGTACACGACCCTGTTGATCCCCTTGACTTCGTTGATAATCCTGCCGCTGATCCGGGCCAGATCTTCGTACGGCATCGGATACCATCCGGCGGTCATGAAGTCTTTGGTCTCAACCGCCCGCAAGGCAACCACGTACTCATAGGTACGGCCATCTCCCATCACACCGACACTCTTGACCGGAAGAAACACCGCAAAGGCCTGGCTGATTTTGTCATAATGGCCGGACGAGTAGAGTTCTTCGATATAAATGGCATCTGCACGACGCAGGATATCGCAATACTCCTTTTTAACCTCTCCCAGAATGCGCACACCCAGCCCGGGGCCCGGAAATGGATGCCTCCA
This sequence comes from Deltaproteobacteria bacterium, assembly GCA_016219145.1. Classification (GTDB taxonomy): domain Bacteria; phylum Desulfobacterota; class Desulfuromonadia; order Geobacterales; family Pseudopelobacteraceae; genus JACRCG01. Next base: position 13,304 of record JACRCG010000183.1, read on the forward strand.
GACCATCTGATGCGGCAAGCCAAGTTCTTCGCCAATGGCACGCACCTCGTCCTTGAACAGTTCTCTGAGCGGTTCAAGAAGTTTCAGCTTCATGTAGTCCGGCAGACCGCCGACATTATGGTGGCTCTTGATATTGTGGGCCTTGCCGGTCTTGGCGCCGGCGGACTCGATCACATCAGGGTAGATGGTTCCCTGGGCCAGCCAGTTGGCGTCTTTTATGAGTTTCGACTCCTCTTCAAAAATATCTACGAAGAGCCCGCCGATGATCTTGCGCTTTTTCTCCGGATCGCTCTCTCCGGCCAGAGCGTCCAGAAAGCGTTGTTCCGCGGCCACCCGGATAACCTTGACCCCCAGGTTTTCGGCAAAGGTCGCCATAACCTGGTCCCCTTCTCCCAGACGAAGCAGGCCGTTATCCACAAAAACGCAGGTCAGCTGATCACCGATAGCTCTGTGAATCAGGGCCGCAGCAACAGAGGAATCCACCCCGCCGGAAAGGCCGAGGATGACCTGATCACTGCCGACCTGCCTGCGGATGCGCTCCAGCGCGTCCTCAATGATATGGCCTGGCGTCCATTGACCGGTACAGCCGCAAATCCTGCGGACAAAATTTTCAATCAGCAATTCGCCTTTTGGTGTGTGATTTACCTCGGGGTGAAACTGCACTCCGTACAGATTTCTGCTGACATCCTGAATGGCGCAGACCGGCGCGTTGGAGGTTCCGGCGGCGATCTCGAAACTTGCCGGCACCCTCGCGACATGGTCGCCATGGCTCATCCAGACTGCGCTTTTCCCTTCGACAAAAAAGCCCTCAAAGAGGGAGCCGGGCTGCCCCACTGCCATCAACTCGGCATGGCCAAACTCACGTTTGCCGGCCGGGACGACTTCGCCGCCGAAGTGGCGGCTCATCAGCTGCATACCGTAGCAAATGCCCAGAACCGGGACACCCAGATCAAACAGCTCTTCGGCCACCGCAGGCGCTCCGTCATCATAAACTGATTTCGGCCCCCCCGAAAGGATGATGCCATTGGGAGCAAAGGTGCGTATGGCAGACATATCGATATCATAGGGATGCAGCTCGCAGTAGACATGAGCCTCGCGCACACGACGGGCAATCAGCTGGGTATACTGTGATCCGAAATCAAGTATCAGGATTTTCTGGTTGTGAATATCTGGCATTTGTATACCTTGCATAAAAGAGATTTGTTCAGAAAAAGGGGGGGCGAAGATAAATAGGATAAACATGGTCTCTTTAGACCAGGTCAATAACGTATTATGGGACGCTTGTCAACACTTTGATGTAGTTATGGGAAACTAATTTCCTACCCGATAATTTGGCGCTTCCTTGGTAATCGTCACATCATGGACGTGAGATTCTTTAAGTCCTGCGCCGGTGATGCGGATAAATCGGCCGTTTTCCTGTAGCTCTTTCATGGTTGCACACCCGGTATACCCCATTCCGGAGCGCAGCCCGCCCAGCAACTGATGAATATTGGCTGAAAGCGGCCCTCGCAGCGGGACCATCCCCTCGATTCCCTCCGGAACCAGCTTGACATCCTCGCCCACGTCTGACTGAAAGTAGCGATCCTTGCTGCCATCCTTCATGGCCCCGATGGACCCCATGCCGCGATAGCTCTTATAGGTGCGCCCCTGGTAGAGCACCGTGTCACCCGGGGATTCCTCAGTGCCGGCAAACAACGATCCGATCATGATACAGTCAGCGCCGGCCGTCACCGCCTTGGGCAGGTCACCGGAATATTTGATGCCGCCGTAGGCAATGACCGGTATTCCATACTTGTGGGCCATGCGGGCACATTCATGAATGGCCGTAATCTGCGGGACACCGACACCAGCCACGATTCGCGTCGTACAGATCGAACCAGGTCCGATACCTACCTTGATGCCGTCAGCGCCGGCCTTGATCAAAGCCTCGGCCGCTTCGGCGGTAGCAATATTCCCGGCGATGATTTCCACTCCGGGGAAAGTGGCTTTAGCCCTCTGAACAGCCTCGATAACTCCTTGCGAATGACCGTGAGCCGTGTCAATCACAATCACATCCACGCCAGCCCTTATCAAGGCCTCCATACGGGCCTCCATCTCGGCTGTCGGGCCGACAGCCGCGCCGACTCTCAATCGTCCCAGGCTGTCCTTGCAGGCGGAAGGATATTTCTTTACCTTCTCGATATCCTTGATGGTGATCAGACCTTTCAGAAAACGGTCGTTGTCTACAACCAGCAGCTTTTCCACTCTGGTATGCTTCAGATGTTCCTTGGCCTGTTCAAGTGTTGTCCCAACCTCCACAGTCACAAGATTCCGCTTGGTCATTCGTGCCGATATCGGCAGGTCGAAGTCGGTCTCGAAACGCAGATCCCGGTTTGTCAGGATGCCGACCAGTTTGCCATTGGCCTTGGTGACCGGCACTCCCGAAATGCGGTACCTTTGCATGATGTCCAACGCCTCGCTGATTTTCTGGGTTGGACGCATGGTGATCGGGTCAACGATCATGCCGGACTCGCTCTTTTTGACTTTGTCCACCTCATAAGCCTGAGCCTCAATACTGAGGTTCTTGTGGATAATGCCGAGGCCCCCTTCACGTGCCATGCAGATGGCGGTGCGGGCCTCAGTAACCGTATCCATGGCCGCACTGACCAGCGGTATGTTCAGGTTGATATTGCGGGAAATGCGGGTGGAAAGATTGGCGTCACGCGGCAGAATCATTGAGTGGGCGGGGACAAGCAAGACATCATCAAAGGTCAGGCCTTCGGTTATTTTATCATAGTGCATGGACAACTCCTTGCTGATGAAAATTTTTAAGAAGTTAGTACAGCGCCTCGGGCAAGTCAAGGCAAAATGCGGCGGAAATTGGCTTATTCAAAAACCTGTGACCAGCAAATCAAGAGCGGCGACAATCTCGACTCTCTGGTCTTTTAGTGAACAGATTTTGGAGCCCAAAACATGCATTTGGACTCCCACCAACTGAGGCGTTACCATCCTGACTTCGGTATCGATGATTTTAAACATCGGGGTCAAGATTGGGATAGTTTTTATTAGTACCGATGATAAAACAAGTGGCACTACAACCCTTGTCGGCAGATCATTAAGCACATCCGCTTGAATATC
>JACRCG010000187.1 GCA_016219145.1 Deltaproteobacteria bacterium
CCCAGAAGCAGCTTTCCGAATTGACCGGAATTCCGCAGCACCACATCAGCGAGATGGAAAACAGTAAACGGAGCATCGGTAAAGAACGCGCAAAGAAGCTTGCAGAGGCTCTTCATTGTGATTATCGGCAGTTGTTGTGACAGCCAATTAAGAAGACCTTTGGTGGATGCCCTTCGCATATTCACATTTGGTGAATTCCGTGGAGGGGCGTTCTTATCTATTTATTCTAATCCGCTAAAATTATGCAAATATAAACTGACATTTTAAATTTGCATTGAATTGCCTTCGTCCCCGTGCTACACTCCATCCATGACTTACATCCCCCGTGACATCGAAGCACGGCTTGAACGCCTGCTCGCCTCATCCCCCTGCGTGGCCGTTACCGGTCCGCGCCAGGCGGGCAAATCCACCCTGCTCAGGCATTGCCTGCCCGACTACACCTATGCTACCCTTGACGACCCGTTTTTCCGCGAGCAGGCTCATGCCGACCCGCTGCTTTTTCTCGACTCTCTGGGGGAACGCGCCATCATTGATGAGATCCAGCTGGCTCCGGGCCTGCTTTCCTACGTCAAGATCCGGGTGGACAGCCGGCGCAGCGTCAAAGGGCAGTATGTGTTTACCGGTTCGCAGCAATTCGGTCTGATCAAAAATCTGAGCGATTCGCTGGCAGGGAGGATTGCCCTGCTTGAACTGCTGCCGCTTTCGGTAGCTGAAAAGCGGCGTCACCTGCTGCTGCCGGATTCCATGAGCCTGTTCAGGCATGCCGCCTTGACAGGTTCATATCCCGAACTGATTGTCGATGAAGGTATCGATCTTCAGTCGTGGTATGCTTCCTATCTGCAGACCTACCTGGAGCGCGACATTCGCACACTCTACAACATCGGTGATCTGCGCGACTTCCAGCGTTTTGTGCGTCTTTTGGCAGCCCGCTGCGGTCAGCAGCTCAACATGTCCGATTACAGCCGTGATCTTGGGATTTCAGTTCCCACCATCAAAAGCTGGCTTTCAATCCTTGAGGCCAGTCGGGTACTCTATCTGCTGCCCCCTTACTATGCCAACCTGGGAAAACGGATTACAAAGTCACCCAAAGTCTATTTCATTGATATTGGCCTGGCCTGCAATCTGGCTGGCGTGAGGGATGAAGCCCATCTTTTCAACGGCCCCATGGCCGGGCATCTGTTTGAGAACTTCTGTATCCAGGAAACGGTAAAATTTTTTCTCGGGAAGGGTGAACAGCCGCCGCTTTACTATATCAGGACAAGCAACGGACTGGAGGTTGACCTGCTCATTGAAAAATCAGCTGGCTCGCTTATCCCGGTGGAGATCAAGTTAACCAAGACGCCTACCCCGCAGCTTGCCAAAAACATTGTCACCTTCAGGGATATGTTTGCCAAGCTTGGTCCGACTCCGGGCCTTCTGCTCTCGCTTGCCAACGAAACCCGTCCGCTGACCCGCGAGGTAACAGCGGTTACTCTCGATGGATACTTTGAAAGATTGAACCTGTGATTATGTGTCTACAGGATCAACCATGAAGAGCATCGAGCCTGTTATGGATTTTAAGAAATGACCCGGCCCAGGTAGAAGTTTTAATTCGTCGATCTTCCCCAAGACTTTTTGCCTTGTCATTTCTCGTATAACTGTGCTATAAAGCCCCGCTATTCAATTCACACGCCTCGATGATATCCGGTGGTGTCCCTGTTTCAGCAGATGTCGGGGATTCGGCGGGGCGGAGGAAAAACCAAAGGAGAAAGAGTATGTCAAGTATCAGCATGAAGGAACTGCTGGAGGCCGGTGTTCATTTCGGCCACCAGACCAAGCGTTGGAACCCCAAGATGAAGCCGTACATTTTCGGGGCCCGTAACGGGATTTACATCATCGACCTGCAAAAAACCGTCCGCTACTTCAAGTCCGCCTACAATTTCGTCAAGGAATCCGTCAAAGACGGCAGCACCGTACTGTTTGTCGGCACCAAGAAGCAGGCTCAGGATTCGGTTGCCGAAGAAGCTGCCCGTTGCGGCATGTACTACGTCAACCAGCGTTGGCTGGGCGGCATGCTGACCAACTTTTCCACCGTCAAGCAGAGCATCGATCGTTTGAAAAAAATCGACGCCATGTTTGAAGACGGCACCATCGAAGCCTACACCAAAAAGGAAGCCCTGCAATTCGAGCGCGACCGTGAAAAGCTTCAGAAGACTCTGGGCGGCATCAAAACCATGAGCAAGCTGCCGGGAGTGATGTTCGTAATCGACCCCAAAAATGAAGAAATTGCTGTTCAGGAAGCCAACAAGCTCGGTATTCCTGTTGTTGCGGTTGTTGACACAAATTGCGACCCGGATCCGATTGATTATGTCATTCCGGGCAACGACGACGCCATCCGCGCTATCCGTCTGCTCTCAGCCAAAATGGCCGATGCGGTTCTTGAGGGAGCCCAGTCCAGAAATGCAGCGCTTCAGGCTGATACCGAAGGCGCCGATGAATATGCGGCTGATGAGGCTGTCGTAGAAGAAGCCGGAGAATAACAATAAATATACATAATAACCCGCCTGTCGGGTCAGGAGGATAGCATGGCTGTAACAGCAGGTCAGATCAGTGAATTGAGGAAAGCAACCGGCGCAGGGATGCTGGATTGCAAAAAGGCTCTTGAGGAAACTGCCGGTGATTTTGAGCAGGCGGTTGATTTTCTGCGTAAAAAAGGGTTGGCTGCCGCTTCCAAAAAGGCCGGTCGCGCTGCCACAGAGGGTATGGTTACCGCATCTTTGTCCGCCAACGGCGACAAGGGCGTACTGCTTGAAATCAACAGCGAAACCGATTTTGTTGCAAAAAATGAAAAGTTCCAGGCTTTTGTCAAGGATGTTGCGGACCATATCCTGAAGGCTTCGCCGGCTTCGGTTGACGAGCTGTTCAAGCAGGCCTATATCGGCGACAGCAGCAAGACAATTGAGACACTTCTGAATGAAGCCATCTCGGTGATCGGTGAAAACATGCAGATCCGCCGTTTCAGCACCTTCGAAGTCAAAGGCGCCGGCGCAGTTGGAGCCTACATCCATGCCGGCGGCAAGATCGGCGTGCTGGTCGAGGCAACCTGCGACAATGAAGCAGCTGCCAGGGACGAGCGTTTTGCCGCGTTTGTAAAAGATGTCGCCATGCATAGTGCCGCTGCATCACCACTGTATGTGCGCAGAGATCAGGTTGATGCCGACGTGCTGGAGCGCGAGAAGGATATCTACCGTTCCAAGGCTCGCGAAACCGGCAAGCCGGAGAATATCATCGAGAAGATCATCGATGGGCAGATCAACAAGTTCTACGCTGATATCTGCCTGGTTGAGCAGCAGTTCGTCAAGGATACCGACAAGACAATCCAGCAGTACGCTGCCGAGACCGGTAAAACTCTGGGGACTGCCATAACAATCAGCCGCTTTACCCGGTTTGTTCTGGGAGAGGGCCTCGAAAAGAAAGAATCGGACTTTGCCGCCGAGGTGGCGGCAGCGGCCGGCCTGTAAGAGTAGCCGAAGCCGGCCAGCAATGGTCGGCTTTTTTTATAGTCGCAACGTCACAATTCAGTGCTGACTTCGTTGATTCGTCGAAAGCTCCTCGACATAGGCCTGCTATGCCTACGTCGCTTTCTCCTCACCGCCTGGTCATCATCTGAATTCTGGCGTAGCCTTGACTGCTGACAGAATCAAAGCGGAGGAAACACATATGAGCAGACCGTCCTTTACCAGGGTTCTTCTTAAACTGTCAGGCGAGTCACTGGCCGGTGATCAGGGGTATGGTATTGATCCTTTGACCATCAGCACCATTGCGCGTGAGATCAAAGAAGTAGTTGATATGGGTGTTCAGCTGGCTCTTGTGATCGGCGGAGGTAATATTTTCCGTGGTCTGGCGGCTTCATCCAAGGGGATGGATCGTGCAAGCGCCGATTACATGGGGATGTTGGCTACCGTGATCAACTCGCTGGCGATGCAGGATGCTCTCGAAAAACTGGGGGTTTCCACCCGTGTCCAGTCAGCTATTGCCATGCAGGAGGTGGCGGAACCCTACATTCGCCGTCGCGCCATGCGCCATCTGGAAAAGGGGAGGGTGGTCATATTCGGCGGTGGAACCGGCAATCCTTACTTTACCACCGATACCGCAGCAAGCCTGAGGGCCATGGAGATCAACGCCCAGGTCATTCTCAAGGGAACCAAGGTTGACGGGGTCTACACCGCTGATCCGAAGAAAGATCCGGACGCGGTCAAGCTCACCAGGCTCTCCTACATTGAAGTTCTCAAAAAAGGGCTGCAGGTTATGGATGCCACAGCCATTTCGCTCTGCATGGACAACAATCTGCCGATTATTGTATTTGACCTTACCACCGAAGGTAATATCAAAAAAGTTATTCGCGGCGAAGAGATAGGCACTATCGTACAAGGAGATTAGACATGCCAAAGAACGTGCTTGATGACATGAAAAGCCACATGGAAAAGACCCTGGGAGTCCTGAAGAACGAGTTTCAGAAGATCCGCACCGGCCGTGCAACTACCGGTATTCTTGATGCGGTGAAGGTTGATTATTACGGTAATCCCTCTGCCATCAGCCAGGTGGCCACGCTGGCGGTTCCCGAAGCGCGTACGATCACCATTTCCCCTTGGGAATCCAAGATGATCGGCCCGATCGAGAAGGCCATCATGAACGCCAATATTGGCCTGACCCCTTCGAACGACGGCAAAACCATCCGTTTGAACCTGCCACCGCTGACCGGTGAGCGCCGCAAGGAAATCGTCAAGGATTTGAAGAAAAAGGCCGAGGAAGACAAGATTGCCTTGAGGAATATTCGCCGCGACGCCATTGATAAACTGAAGAAGCTTGAAAAAGACAAGGCCATCACCGAGGACGAACTCAAAAAGTATGAAAAAGATGTCCAGGAAATCACCAAGGGCTTTGAGGTCAAGATGGATGAAGCGGTTGCTCACAAGGAAAAAGAGGTAATGGAAGTCTGATGGAGCCGCTTGACCTTACCAAACTGCCGGTGCATCTGGCGGTCATCATGGATGGCAACGGCCGCTGGGCGCAACAGCGCATGCTCAGACGGATCGTTGGGCATCAGCGCGGCGCCGAAACGGTCAAGATGGTTGTGGAACAGGCCTCGCTGCTGGGTATCAAGTATCTGACCCTGTTTGCTTTTTCATCAGAAAACTGGTCGCGGCCGCCCATGGAAGTACGGGCGCTGATGACGCTTCTTAAAAAGTATATTCGTCAGGAAACAGTGCGCATGATGCGCAAGAATATCCGTTATAACGTGATCGGGAATCGCTCCGATCTGCCTGATGATGTCAATGAAACCCTGGAGGAGGCCATCAGGAAGACCGCCGGCAACACCGGCATGGTTCTGACTCTGGCACTTTCCTACGGCGGCAGACAGGAACTCAGCATGGCTGCCGCCTGCATGGCGCGGGATGTTGTGGCTGGCAGGCTGGCTCCGGAAGCGATAAATGTTGGGTTGTTTGAAACGTATCTTGATACCGGCGGACTGCCGGATCCCGACTTCCTGATTCGCACCAGCGGCGAAATGCGCATCAGCAACTTCCTGCTCTGGCAGCTGGCCTACACTGAACTCTATTTCACCGATATAAACTGGCCCGACTTTACCATCAACGAGCTTCACAAGGCTCTGGCCGACTATCAGTCCCGCGAACGCCGTTTCGGCATGACCAGCGACCAGATCTCCCGGAGGGGCGACTTATCAAACGCCTGATCACCGCTTTCATCCTGCTGCCTGTTGTTATCATGACCATTCTGAAGGGTGGATCGCTCCTGTTTGCCTGCCTTCTGGCGCTGCTTTCATATATCGGTATTGTCGAGTTTTATCGCATGGCGCTTCCGGACAGAAATAGCGAGTCCTGGCTGGCCGCAATTGCCGGCTCAGCATTGATCTTTACCCCTTTTGCATCCGGAGAGCGCCTGGCATTGTCGGCGGTGGGCCTGCTGTTTCTCGCCTTTGCGCTGCTGTTCCTGTTCCGTATCCGGAAAATTACAGATGCTGCCCGCGAAGTAGCTTATGCCGTGCTGGCCTTCATCTATATCCCTTTTTTGCTGATGCATCTGGTTATGCTTCGTCAAACCACCTTCGGGGTTCAGTGGCTGCTGGTCATCATGCTGATTGTCATGACCAATGATTCTGCGGCGTATTATACCGGCAGCGCTTTCGGCAAGAACAAACTGTATCCGCTGGTCAGTCCCAAGAAGAGTATCGAAGGCGCTCTGGGAGGCCTGCTGGGCAGCATTTGCGGTACTCTGCTGGCGAAATTCACCTTTTTTGAGCAGCTTTCTTTTATTGATGCACTCGCAACTGCCATCGTGATCGGTATGCTGGGGCAGGTCGGCGACCTGTTTGAGTCGCTGCTGAAGCGCAGTTTCGGAGTTAAAGACTCAGGCACGATTTTTCCCGGACATGGCGGTGTGCTTGACCGTCTGGACAGCATTCTGTTCGCCGCCCCGGCCACCTACTATTACGTTACCTATTTTTTCAAGGGATAGATCATGAAGAATCTTACCATCCTTGGTTCTACCGGTTCAATCGGCGTCAGCACGCTGGAGATTGTAGCGGCGCATCCTGATCGTTTTCGAATAGTTGCCCTGACGGCCGGAAAAAACCTGGAGCTGTTTGCCCGCCAGATCAGACTGTTTGCTCCGCGGATTGCTGTTGTCGCCTCGTCTGAAGATGTTCCCCGTCTGCAGGAGATGTGTTCCGGGCTTGATCTGGTAATTCTGGGAGGCGTAGAAGGGCTGATTGCCGCCGCTACGGCCGATGAAACCGAGATGGTTGTGGCCGCCATCGTCGGCGCGGCCGGACTGATTCCAACCGCCGCCGCCATCCGTGCCGGCAAGGATGTCGCTC
>JACRCG010000188.1 GCA_016219145.1 Deltaproteobacteria bacterium
AAAATTGGAAATGTAAAAGCCCCAGGAGACCTGATCTCTCATATTTGTGACAATCAGCCCTTCATTCAGCTGCTGCACATAGGCAACAGCTCCGATGGCCATCAGGCCCAGCAAAAAAAGGACCCAGCAGTAATAGGCCTTGCTCCCTTTGGAAATCAGCACCAGTGTGCCCATATAAAAGTGCCAGATGTTTTTCATGGTTGCTCCCTGATGGTGAATTAGGTTGCGTAGAAATAGTAGAACTTGGGCTGCGTGTTGAGATCTTCCTTGAAAATGAAGACCCGTTTGTTTTCAATCAGATAGCGGATCTCGCTCTCCGGGTCGAGCAGGTTGCCGAATTTGCGGGCGCCGACCGGACAGGCTTCTGCACAGGCCGGGTAACGGCCAGGCTGTTCGCGGGTGCGCTGAATGCAGAAGGTACATTTTTCCACCACCCCTTTTGGACGAGGGCGATTACCAAGATAGTGCGTATTCGGATTTATCTCGGCAACGGGGATTTCCGGTTTGGCCCAGTTGAAGTGTCGTGCACCGTAGGGACAGGCGGCCATGCAATAACGGCAGCCGATGCACCAGTTATAATCGACGACTACGATGCCGTCATTTTCTTTCCAGGTGGCCTGAACCGGGCAGACCTTGGTGCAAGGCGGTTTCTCGCACTGCTGGCACTGAACCGGCATATAGAAATGCCCTTTTTCAGGGACTGTGGCGGGATTGTAGTAGTGTTCGGCATGTGACAGGTCGATGCCCTTTTCCTTGTCCAGCTGCATGACCCGGATCCATTGTACCTGCGGGCTGCGAGACTGGTTATTCTCTTTAACGCAGCCATAGACGCAGCGCCGACAGCCGATACAGCGTGACAGATCAAGGCCGTAACCGTAGCGGACTCCTTCAATCGGTGGAGTAGTCTTGACGGTGATCTGCTTGCCGTATTTTTTGCTGTATTCCTTTTCCAGGCGAGCAATCACACCTTTGAGTTCATCTTTTGAAAGTTCGCGAAAATGCTTCTGGAAGAATTCCTCCCAGACGGATGCCGAAGCATCTCTGCCGGGCAATACAATCAGGCCGATTCCGGCTGCCAGGCTCTTCAATACCTTTCGGCGAGACTTATGCAGGACGTGATTATCACATTTTTTTGTATCTGACATGAATAATGCTCCCTGGTTTACGAATTGTTGTTCCGGTTCAGTGCTGGGTTTTGCCAGGTCTATCCGGCGGTGGCATTGGTTTTAGCGCTTTAAACTTCGGATCATGCGGGTTGTGGCAGTGAACGCAGAGCAGGTATTGCTTGTCACCATTCCAGTCACCGGTCCGTCTGCCATGGACGCCCACCTTCCAATCGCGGAACTTGTCGCCGTGGCATTGGCCGCACAAGCGGTATGACTCGGTAAAATCAACCAGCTCGCCCGACACCAGTCTTAATTTATCCCGGTTTACCAGGTTGTGGCAGTCCGTACACCAGCGCTGGCCTTCGGCATGATGCAGAACTATTTCAGTGTGGAATTCGGTCAGGGTCCTGCGTTGCGGATTGGGGGGCATGAAGTTGTGACACTGACTACAGGGGAAGACCCCCTCGGTAAAAGGGGGGCGTGGCACTGCAAAGGTTTTTTCCTTGGGTCGGTTCTTGATATCGTAGGCAGGCTGTGGTTCCGCAGCTGATTTTTCAGTCACCACCAGCTGCCCCGAACGGTTGAACTCCTTTACTCTGGCTGCATACACCAGCTCCGCAGACAGACACACTACCGACAGCAGAGCGAGTAGAACAAGCTTGTGACAGGCAAAACGGCGTGTTTTCATCTCGACCTCAATGTTGTTTGATGGGGTATGCTCCTGCAATCAAATATTCTTTACCAATTGAATCGTTTTCCGCACCATAGTGATATGAAAGTCTGCCACTTTTGTCAATACAAAAACGAATTTATAAAATGCAGTTTTGGAGTCGGTATTTTTGTTGTAATTTTTTCGTAGAGCGCTTTGATAGTCCAAGGCGATATCCATGATTGGCACATGACAGCTTGATTCATTTCAAAACCTTGTGTATGGTTATCCGGGAGCAGATCGTATTTTTTCTGTCCATAAAGCGTACTAACTCAAGAATGGAGGGGCTTATGAATCAGGTTGCAGTGGGTATGTTTATAATGACCTGTGTGATGTTAGCGGGTAACGCCCTGGCAATTCAGCCAGGAAAAACGGTGACCTGGAACACATCTAACGGCAAGGTTGTCTTCGATGGGAAAAATCATGCCGATGCAAAAGTCAAATGCCTGGAGTGCCACTCAAAAATCTTTAAAATGAAAAAGGGTTCGACCGAGATGAAAATGGCTGACCTGCATGCCGGTAAATTCTGCGGAAAATGCCACAACGGTACCAGAGCGTTTGACACCAAGGACAAGGACAATTGCGAGATCTGTCACAAGAAATAATTGCCCTGCGGAGCCGCGACAGGCCCGGATTCATTCTACATACGGTGACAACGAATTAAGATGTTTGAATAGCGAAGAGGGGAAGCATACAGTGCCTCCTCTCTTCTTTGTTCATGGAGTGACTCTGGCAGAAATCTGCATCCGATCACATTTTTTTTGACAAACATAATATCTTGGGGTATCTGTACCGTATACAATATACAGTATGAAGCATCCCACAAAATCCCCTTAGCGCTTCATAAAGCTCACAGTAACATCTGTTTTTATCCCGGTCGGCATGCTGGCGAACTGGTTTTCAGGAATGATCCGAAGTTCCGTTTTTCCACATTTGCGCATCGTCCGGCACTTATTTTTTGTCAGAACAAGGAGAGGTCATGGCTAAAAAGAAAGCCGAAGTAGGATATGTATACAACCTTATCAGCCTGGTAGGTCTCATTATTGCCATTGTAGGCGCCGGTCTGGTCGTCACCTTCTTTGCCTACGAAGTGATTACCGGCAAGGAAAAGCCGTACTTGGGGATATTGACCTATTTTGTTTTCCCGGGCCAGATCGTATCCGGCATACTGATAATGATAGGCGGTATTCTGTTTCATCGCAACAGACAGCGCAAGCGCAAGCAGGAACTGGATATGCCGCAGTATCCGCGTATCGACCTGAACGATCCTCACAAGCGTCGCCTGACGATATTCTTTGCCCTGGCAACGATTGCGTTTACTACTCTGATTGCAATGGCATCTATCAAAGGCTTTGAATTTACCGAGTCACCGGTGTTCTGCGGTGAGTTGTGCCACGTGCCGATGGGGCCCGAGAATACAGCATGGAGAACATCTCCGCATGCCAATATCCGTTGCGTTGAATGCCATGTCGGCCCAGGCGCAGACTGGTATTTAAAAGCCAAGATCAATGGAACCCGCCAGCTCTACGGTGTCTTGACCGGACACTATGAGGCTCCGATCGGCGTGCCCATCGCGGATCGCAGATCGGCCTATGAAACCTGCGCCCACTGCCACTGGATAGACCGGCGCGTTCTTGATCGTCGCAAAGTCTTTACGCACTTTGCACCAAACGAGGAGAACACACCGCGTGAAACCGCACTTTACCTGAAATTTGGCGGTACCTTCCGCGAGCCGAACACCAGCGGTATTCACTGGCATACCAAGCAGTATATTGAATACATCCCTCGCGGTGAAAAGCATGAGGATATTCCTTACGTAAGTTTGACAACTCCGGACGGCAAGCTGGTCGAGTATCTGAGCACCGAAAAACCGATGACCAAGGATGAGATCGCAAAGGAAACTAAAAACAAGCGTCGAATGGACTGTATCTCCTGCCACAGCCGCCCGGCCCATATCTATCGTTCGCCAAGTACCGAACTGGATGACTATCTCAAGTCCGGTACCATTGACAGTAAACTGCCCTTCATCAAAAAAATTGCTCTGGAAGTGTTGGAGAAGCCCTACAAAACAAATGAAGAGGCGTTGCAGGCCATTGAAAACGGTATTGAAGGTTTTTACGTCAATAAATATCCGAAGTTGTCGGATGAAAAGGCCCAGGCTGTCAAAAAAGCTATTATCGAGGCGAAGCTTATCTATAGCGAAAACTTCTTTCCGCGCATGAAAGTGAACTGGACCACGTATCCCAACAATATCGGTCATTTGTATTTCCCGGGTTGTTTCCGCTGCCATGACGGCAAACACAAATCAGCGGAAGGGCGGATAATATCAAAAGACTGCAACCTCTGCCATACTCTGGATAGCCAAAAACAGGAAAATGTCAAAGGCGGTGAACATGTGAACAAATTCACCCATCCGGTTGATATCGGTGATGAGTTCCTGAAGACAAACTGCAGTGAATGCCACGGCGTCAGTGTCAGTCAGCACGATAAGGAAAAAACGATAGGTCCGGCCAAACACTGACCTTCCCTGCTGACAAGCTTAATCAAAAAAACCTCCCGGATATTTCCGGGAGGTTTTTTTGATTGTCAGGCTGCCGGGTCAAACGGCAACTGCTACAACTCCTCAAACTCGTCTGGCTCACACGCCTCCGGAGACGCTTCCTCCTCATCTTTTTCTTCAAGATCGGCGTCATCTTCTTTAAGCCTGAGAATAAACTGCTGATTGTCGCGCAAGGTTCTCTGTACTTCAGCGAGCAGTTTCTGCATGGATTCGGCCTCGGCTGAAAGGCTATCCCCGGCAATCCTGTCCATTATCTGCTCAGTGCTTCCAGGTAACGCTCGGCATCCTTGGCCGCCATGCAGCCGCTGCCGGCCGAGGTGATGGCCTGGCGGTAGTTAAAGTCCTGCACATCTCCGGCTGCGAACACTCCCGCGATATTTGTGGCGGTCAGGTTGCCTTCCAGCCCGCCGCATTTTGTGCGGATATAGCCGTCAACCATGTCAAGCTGCCCCTCGAAAATAGTAGTGTTTGGCGAATGCCCGATGGCGATGAATACACCGTGCAGCGCAACCTCCCTGGTCGATCCGGTGCGGTGCCTGATGCGCATGCCGGTCACGCCGCCGGCATCACCCAGCACCTCATCAAGAACATAGTTCCATTCAATGGTGACATTACCGCCCTTGGTTTTCTCGATCAGGCGGTCGGAAAGAACCTTCTCGGCCCGGAACTCTTCCCTGCGATGCACAACGGTAACATGGCGGGCGATATTGGCAAGATAAAGCGCCTCCTCCACCGCCGTACTGCCGCCCCCGATCACGGCAACATCCTTGCCGCGGTAGAAAAAACCGTCGCAAGTGGCGCAGGCAGAAACCCCTCTGCCGTTAAAAGCCTTCTCAGACGGCAGACCCAGATATTTTGCCGATGCTCCGGTAGCAATTATCAAGGCATCGCAGGAGTAAGTTGCCGAGTCCCCCTCCAGAATAAAAGGTCTCTGTTTCAGATCGGTTCTCTTGATATGGTCGTAAATCATCTGTGTATTGAAACGCTCGGCGTGGAGTCGCATCCGCTCCATCAATTCCGGACCCTGTACTCCCAGGTGGTCTCCCGGCCAGTTGTCAACCTCGGTTGTGGTTGTCAGCTGGCCTCCCGGCTGCAGACCGGTGATCAGGACAGGATTGAGGTTGGCCCTGGCGGCGTAGACAGCGGCGGTATATCCGGCCGGGCCGGAGCCCAGGATGATAAGCTGGTGGTGTATGGTTTCCATGATTCCTCCTGCTGAAATTGTGAAAAAACATTACCAGTAAACAGTCTGTTTGCCAAGTATGTTTGACCCTTGCCTGCCACTCTGCTAGTATTCGCCCACAATTAAACCGGAGCACGAAAAATGTCTCTAAACAATCTTATCGTTGATGCTTATGACAGGCTGAAAAAACGTGTCCGCCGCAGCGAGCTGATTTACTCGCATTATTACACCGAAAAAATCGGCCTGCCGCTTTACTTCAAATGTGAAAATCTGCAACGCACCGGCTCCTTCAAAATTCGCGGGGCTCTTAATTTCATGACGGCTCAGCCCCGTGAGTTCCTGAAAAAGGGTGTTATTACCGCGTCAGCCGGGAATCATGCCCAAGGCGTGGCTTTTTCTGCCGACCTGCTGGGTGTAAAGGCCACCGTCTTCATGCCTGAGATAACGCCGCCGCAGAAAGTGCAGTCAACCCGGGACTACGGCGCCGAAGTGGTGTTGACCGGCAGGAATTTCGACGAGGCCTGTCTGGCGGCAGAGGCCGAACAAAGCTCTTCCGGGGCACTTTTTGTCCATCCATTTGATGATCAGCTGGTTATGGCAGGACAGGGAACTATCGCGCTGGAGATACTGGACGAACTGCCCGATGTGCGCAACCTGATCATCCCGGTCGGCGGCGGTGGCCTGATTGCCGGCATGGCGACTGCGCTCCGCGCCAGGTCGCCCCATATTCGTATCATTGGCGTGGAATCCATGGCGGCCCCTTCCATGTCGGCCTCCTTCGCGGCGGGCAAGCCGGTCGAGAAGCCGGTCAGCATAACGCTGGCCGACGGTATTGCCGTCAAACGGCCCGGAAAGCGGACTGTCCCGGTCATCTGTAGTTTGGTCGACGAGATTGTCCGGGTAGAGGAGGAAGAAATCGCGTTGGCTATTGTCGGCTTGCTGGAGAAGACCAAGATGCTGGTCGAAGGCGCCGGAGCGGTGACGCTGGCTGCGGTGTTGAACAAGGGAATTCCAAGGCTGGAGGGGAAGACGGTCTGCCTGCTGTCGGGTGGAAACATTGATGTCAAGACCATCGCCCAGGTTGTCGAACGGGGCCTGATCGCCGGCGGGCGCTATCTCAAGCTGACGGTGGAGCTGGATGATCATCCCGGCGCACTGGCGACTCTGGCCGAAAACATTGCTGCAACACGGGCCAATATTTTCCACATAACTCATGACCGCCGCTCCAAAACGCTGGCCATCGGCCGCACAGACGTATCACTGGAGCTGGAAACGCGCGGCTATGATCACATCAGGGAAGTGGTCGATTTTCTGCAAGCAAAAGGGTACAACCTGACCGTCATATAAAACCTCACCAGGCTTTAGGGCGCTTCTCCGGCCGCACTATTTCAAACTTGTCCAGGCGGTACTGAAGAGTCTTGTAACTCATTCCCAGCAACGGCGCCGCCTTGCCTATGATCCAGTCGGCCCGCTCCATCGCCTTGATGATCAGCCCTTTTTCCAGCTCTTCAAAAGCAATTCCCTCCGGCGGCAGATCAAAATGTATTCCACCGGCCAGCGAACCGCTGGCGGAGATCTCCATCGGCAGGTCATCCGGTTCAATATAGTTGCTCTCGGCCATCAGTACCGAACGTTCGACAACCGATTCCAGTTGCCGCACATTGCCCGGCCAGGAATAGTTCATCAGCATTCTGAGGGCCGGCTTCGAGATGCCGTCAATCTTTATGCCGGAGCTCCTGCTGTACTTCTCAACAAAAAATTCGGCCAGAATTTTTATGTCACTGCCGCGTTCCCGCAAAGGCGGCAGGTTTATGCGGATCACGTTCAGGCGGTAGAACAGGTCTTCACGAAAGGTCCCCCTTTTGATCTCCTGCTCCAGCTCCTTGTTAGTGGCAGATACAAGTCGTACATCCAGCGGGATGTTGACCTTGCCCCCCACCCGGCGGATTTCTCTTTCCTGGATGGCCCGCAGCAGTTTGGCCTGCATGGCAACATTCATTTCGCCGATCTCGTCCAGAAAAACCGTGCCTCCGTTAGCGGCTTCAAAAATGCCTATTTCTCTGGCGTTTGCCCCGGTGAAACTCCCCTTTTCATGGCCGAACAGTTCACTCTCGATCAGGGTATCCGGGATGGCTGCACAATTGATGGCCATGAACGGCTTTTCGCGGCGCGGGCTCCCTTCGTGAAGAGCCCGGGCGATCAGCTCCTTGCCGGTTCCGGATTCTCCCACGATCAAAACGGTTGAGGTCGAAGGAGCTATCTTGGCGACCACCCGAAAGACTTCCTTCATTTTAGGGTGCTCGCCCTGCATGTTCGGTATGGTCTTGATTGATTCGATCCGCTTCTGCAGAACCCGGTTTTCGCGCAGCAGGCCGATGCGCTCGAAGGCGCGCCGCAGTGTCAGTACAAGGTTGTCCCGCTCCAGCGGCTTTTCCAGATAATCAAAGGCCCCTTTCCGCATGGCCTCCACCGCCGAATCGACCGAACCGTGGGCCGTCATCATGATAATGCATTGCTGGGGATCGTCGGCCAGAACCTTTTCCAGCAGATCGAGGCCGCTCTGGCCCTGCATCTTCAGGTCGGTCATGATCAGGTCGAACTCGTTTTTTTCGAGTTGCTCCAGTGCTTCACGGACACCCGGCACATCCATCACCAGGTAACCCTCTTTTCTGAGGATCAGGTTAAGTATATCCCGCTGCCCTTTTTCATCATCTACTATCAGTATGCTGCCTTGTGTGCCTGCCACGCTCAGATCCCCTGTTCAGGGACTCGGTAAATCAGCATTTACCAAGTCCCTTATGTAGTTTTTTCCGGTTTCAAAGGCAGCGTTACGGTAAAGAGAGTCCCTTTACCCGGCTCGCTGTCGACCCGGATCTCGCCGCCGTGTTCCTTGATGATGCGCTCGGTTATGGCCAGCCCAAGACCGATTCCCAGGTCTTTGGTGGTAAAATAAGGCTGAAATATCTTGCTGATATCCTCAGGCGATATGCCAACGCCCTGATCAGCGAAGGTCAGAATCGCCTGCCCCGGCTGCTGTTCAGCTCCAAGGGTTATCCTGCCCCCATCCGGCATGGCCTGCGCGGCGTTGCTGACAAAATTCAGGATGCAGTTGCGCAGTAACTCCTGGTCGATCCACAAGGGCGGAAGGTCTTGAGGAATCTGCCGCTCCATGGTTATGTGCTGCTCTTGCAGACGCCCGTGCAGTACCGGCAAAACCTTGTTCAGCAGCTCTTCGTAGTTGACCAGCGCACGGCGCAGTTTAAGCGGTCGGCCATAATTCATGAAATTGATCACCATGTAATTGGCGCGACGAACCTCTTCCTTGATCTTATCGGTAAGCTCCTCCAGTTCGGCGCACTTGTCCCCGCAGACAGGCAGCATCTCGGCCTTGAGGTGGTCGATGGCCAGGCTGATATAGTTGAGCGGATTGCGGATCTCATGGGCGATACCGGAGGCCAGCTGCCCCACGCGCGAGAGATGTTCGGCCTCGTAGAGCCGCTTTTCCAGGGCTTCCCGTTCGCGCAGTTTCTCGACCATGTTGTTGAAGCCTTCCGCCATCTCGCCAATCTCGTCATGACTCTCCACCGGAATTGTCACCGACAGGTCTCCGGCGGATATTCTTTTAAAGTCAAGCACCAGATTTTGAATCGGAGTAGTGTAATGCCTGGCCAGGAAAATAATCAGAGCGATTCCGACCGCAAAGACCATTCCGGTTGCGAACAGGCGACGGATAAAATTGGCGCGCTGGATGTCACGGATATTGTCCAGCAGCATATTGATCTGGACATAACCTAGCTGTTCGTCGCCGACAATTACCGGAACAACCACCTCGTAAGGTTTCTGGGACAACACAGTGCCGGAGCCGGGCCGCTGAACGGCGTGGATCCCTTTTTCAAGCTTCTTGAACTCACGTTTCTTGCCGATCTTTTCCGGATCGGAGGAATCGATGATTTCACCTTCCGTGTTGATGATGTTGATTTCGTTGATGCCCTTTTCACGAGCCTTGGCCAGATAATCCATCAGCCGGGATGTTTCCGCATCCGAGGTAAGATCCTCGATACTTATCTGAATTGCCTTGGATATTTCCTGTGAGCTCTCCTGAATTTCATTCACAAGGGCGGTCTGGGCGAACTGGTTGAGACTGAAGAGTGTCAGCATGGCCAGAACCAGCAGGGAGAGCATGATTATGACAAGCTTGGCGTTGAGCTTCATGGCGGCCTTTGTGAAGAGAATGTTGAGGGCGGATTATATAGCACTGTTATCGGTGAAACAAGTGCTAACACCTGTAGTGCCGCAATAACAAAGTTCCGCTAAAGACGTCTTTATTTTTCAAGACCTGACCACTAGAGATTTCCGTGCCGCAAGTTGGATGTTCGTTATTCGTATTTGACTTCTTGACTGACCACAAATTAAGCTGTACAGTAATCCTGTACATAAAAAGGGGGTGTTGATATGCTTCAAACAACCTATACCAATGCGAGAGCCAATTTCGCCGGACTTTGTGACGAGGTAACAGAAAATCGAGAGATCGTTCTCATTCGTCGTCGCAAGGGTAACAATGTAGCTATGATTGCTGCTGATGAACTGCAAAGTTTGGTGGAAAGTTCTCACCTGATGCGTTCTCCCAAAAATGCCGAAAGGCTTCTTTCTGCACTAGAACGCGCATTGAGGGGGGCTGGCACTGCATCTTCAGTGAAATCCCTTCGTTCCGAGGTTGGTCTTGAAGAGTAAACAGCGGGACACTGTATTTCAGCCGGAGTTCCGTGAAGATTTACGTCACTGGGTGCAGATTGATCGAAAAGTCGCGTTGCGGGCTTTTGATTTGATTGAAGCAATCGTCCGTGATCCATTTACTGGCATCGGCAAGCCAGAACCGCTCAAATACCTTTCGCCTGGCACTTGGTCGAGACGCCTCACACAAGAACACAGAATTGTCTATCTTGTTCGTGACGACAGAATCGATTTTCTTCAAGCACGGTATCATTATTGAGTCTTTTTACTGAGACCCCTAAAGACTCCGCCTTGTTTGCTTCTTGTGCTGCAAAGGCCAGCTGGTAGCTAACACCCACAACAAAAAAAGCCCGGCTTGAGGCCGGGCTTTTTCTCAGTGTACACAACATTCGCTAGGGCAGTTCCGTACTCCCCATCAGGTAGCGATCGCACTCCCGCGCCGCGCCGCGCCCTTCGTTGAAAGCCCATACCACCAGGCTCTGACCGCGACGGCAGTCACCGGCGGCAAAAACTCCCGGGATGCTGGTAGCGTACTTCTCAAAATCGGCTTTGATATTGCTGCGCTGATCCTGCGCCAGGCCCAATGAATCAATCAGCTGCCGCTCCGGTCCCAGAAAACCCATCGCCAGCAGCACCAGCTGAGCCGGACGCACCTGCTCGGTGCCAGGCACCGGCGTCGGGACAAACTGCCCTTTTTCGTTCTTCTCCCAGATGACCTCAACCGTATGAACAGCCTTGACCGCGCCATCCTGATCGCCTTCAAAACGTGTGGCGGTCGTCAGATACACGCGGGGATCATCACCGAATTTCGCGGCGGCCTCTTCCTGCCCGTAATCCACCTTGTGGGTCTTGGGCCATTCCGGCCAGGGGTTGTCGGCGGCGCGCTGGTCGGGTGATCTGGGCATGATCTCAAGCTGGCAGACACTCGCGCAACCGTGGCGGATCGAAGTGCCAACGCAGTCTGTGCCGGTGTCACCGCCGCCGATAATGATGACATCCTTCCCTGCGGCAGAGATGAAATCGTCACTCCCGTTCAGGAGCGACCTGGTATTGGCGGTCAGAAACTCCATCGCGAAATGGATTCCTTTAAGATTACGCCCCTCAATCGGCAGATCACGAGGCAGGGTCGCGCCGGTCGTTACTACTACGGCATCGAAATCTTTGCGGAGCTTTGCCGTCGGATAATTGCTGCCACCTATCTCGGTATTGCAGACGAAGGTAATCCCTTCCGCCTCCATCAGCTTGATACGACGGAGAACAACCTGGCGTTTGTCGAGCTTCATATTGGGAATGCCGTACATCAGCAGACCGCCCGGCAAGTCGGCGCGCTCGAAAACAGTGACGCTGTGCCCGGCTTTGTTGAGCTGGGCGGCGGCGGATAGCCCGGCCGGGCCGGAACCGACTACTGCTACTTTCTTGCCGGTGCGGACAGTCGGCGGGGCAGCGCTGACCCAGCCCTGCTCGAAGCCGCGTTCAATAATACTGACCTCGATGTTCTTGATCGTAACGGCCGGATCGATACTGGCCAGAGTGCAGGAACCTTCGCAGGGGGCCGGGCAGACGCGGCCGGTGAATTCCGGAAAATTGTTGGTTTTGAGCAACCGGTCCAGAGCCTGACTCCAGAGATTGCGATAGATCAGGTCATTCCACTCCGGTATCAGGTTGTTGATCGGGCAGCCGCTGGCCATGCCGCTGATCAGCACACCGCTGTGGCAGAACGGCACGCCGCAATCCATGCAGCGGGCCCCCTGAGTGCGCAGATCTTCATCCGGCATATGCAGGTGGAATTCGTTCCAGTCGTTGATACGCTCCAGTGGCGCCCGGTCAGCCGGCACTTCGCGCTTATATTCCATGAATCCGGTTGGTTTTCCCATGATAGTTTCCCTGTAAATAAGAGTTCGTGGTTCGTGGTTCAAGGTTCGAGGTTCGGTGTTCAACCAGAAACCCTGAACTCTGAACCCTGAACCGCTTTCAATGCCCGACCATATGCGAGTTTTCCTCAAAAGCCGCAGCCAGGGCATCATCGCCGCTCAAGCCGGCCGCCTTGGCCCTCTCCAGCGCCTGCAATACCCGCTTGTAATCCATCGGCAATACTTTTACAAATCGTGAGCGGCTGTTTTCCCAGCTGATCAGCAGCATCTTCGCCCTCGAACTCCCGGTGCATTCGGCATGTTTTTCAAGCATCGCCCGGAGAGCATCCGAGTCAGCCTCGTCAAGCTGCTCCAGACCGACCATCTCGGTATTGCATCGAGCGGCAAAATCACCGTCCTCGTCGTACACGTAGGCGATTCCGCCACTCATTCCGGCAGCGAAGTTGCGGCCGGTCCGGCCGAGGATTGCCACTGTGCCGCCGGTCATGTACTCGCAACCATGATCGCCAACCCCTTCCACAACAGCGTTGACACCCGAGTTGCGCACGCAGAAACGCTCGCCGGCCAGGCCGTTGATATAGGCAGTTCCGCTGGTGGCACCATAGAATGCCACATTGCCCACGATGATATTATCCTCGGCCTTGAAAGTTGATCCCTTGGGCGGATAGACCATGATCGAACCGCCGCTCAGCCCTTTGCCCAGATAGTCATTGGCATCGCCCGACAATTTCATCGTTATGCCGCGCGGTATGAAGGCCCCGAAACTCTGTCCGGCCGATCCGTTGAAAGTCAGGCTGACCGTGTCGTCCGGCAGACCCGCCGCACCGTGGCTGCGGGTAATTTCGTTGCCCAGGATCGTTCCGACAACGCGATCAACATTGGTAATCGGCAGCTCGGCAGAGACCTTTTCGCCCCGTTCGATGGCAGGCCGGCAAAGATCCAGCAGCCTGGTTATGTCGATAGACTTTTCCAGGCCGTGATCCTGCTGTTCCGTGTTGTAGCGCCCTACATTCAGGCCGACTTTAGGCTGATGAAGGATGTTGGAGAAGTCGAGACCCTGCGCTTTCCAATGCTCGATGGCCTTATTGGCTTCCAGCACATCACAGCGTCCGACCATTTCATTCAGGGTGCGGAAACCGAGCATTGCCATGATTTCTCGAAGCTCTTCCGCAACAAAACGCATGAAGTTAACGACATACTCAGGCTTGCCGCTGAAATTCTTGCGCAGTTCCGGATCCTGGGTCGCCACGCCGGTCGGACAGGTGTTGCTGTGACAGACCCGCATCATGACGCACCCCAGCGTCACCAGCGGCGCGGTGGCAAAACCGAACTCCTCGGCCCCCAGCAGGGCGGCAATAGCAACGTCCCGGCCGGTTTTGAGCTGACCGTCGGCTTCGATAATGATCCGGCTGCGCAGGTTGTTCAAGAGCAGGGTCTGGTGCGTCTCGGCCAGGCCGAGCTCCCAGGGGAGGCCGGCATGCTTGATGCTGGAGATCGGAGAAGCTCCGGTGCCGCCGTCATAGCCGCTGATCAGAACAACATCGGCGTGAGCCTTGGCAACCCCGGCCGCAATTGTGCCGACACCGACTTCTGACACCAGTTTGACGCTGATACGGGCCCGGCGGTTGGCGTTTTTCAGATCGTGGATCAGTTCAGCCAGATCCTCGATCGAGTAGATGTCGTGGTGCGGCGGCGGCGATACCAGCCCGACCCCCGGTGTGGTGTGGCGGGTCTTGGCAATCCAGGGGTAGACCTTGTGACCGGGCAGTTCGCCCCCTTCGCCAGGTTTGGCCCCCTGCGCCATCTTGATCTGCAATTCGCCGGCATTTGTCAGATATTCACTGGTAACGCCAAAGCGCCCCGAAGCAACCTGCTTGATGACGCTGTTCTTGGAATCGCCCTGTTCGTTGGTCCAGGTGAAGCGTTCCGGATCCTCGCCCCCTTCACCGGTATTTGATCTTCCGCCGATGCGGTTCATCGCGATCGCCAGCGCCTCATGCGCCTCCTTGCTGATCGAGCCGTACGACATGGCGCCGGTCTTGAAGCGCTTCATGATCGATTCAGCCGGTTCAACCTCCTCCAGCGGCACGGAGGGCATGTTGTCCTTGAAGTCCAGCAGACCGCGCAGCGTGTAATGCCGCTCGCTCTGTTCGTCGATCAGGGTGGAGAAAGCCTTGAACTCCTTGTAATCGCCGGTGCGGGTCGCCTTCTGGAGCGAGGTGATCGTCAGCGGATTGTACTGATGCTCTTCGCCGTCCTTGCGCCACTGGTAGACGCCGCCCGGCGCCAGTGCGACTTCGGCGGCAACCCTGACCGGATAGGCCCGGGCATGCCGCTCCATCAATTCCCGGGCGATGCCGTCAATATCAGTTCCGCCGATGCGTGACGGAGTCCAGGTGAAATAGCGGTCAATGACACTCTGGTGCAGGCCGAGCGCCTCGAATATCTGGGCGCCGCGATAACTCTGCACGGTGGAAATCCCCATCTTGGCCATGGTTTTGACCACACCCTTGATAGAGGCTTTGATAAAGTTCTTGACCGCTTTCTTGTGATCCAGATCAGGAAGCATACCCTGCAAAATCATGTCATCCAGCGTCTCAAAGGCCAGATAGGGATTGATGGCGTTGACGCCGTAGCCGAGCAGCACCGCAAAGTGGTGTACTTCGCGAGGTTCGCCGGACTCAAGAATCAGCGAGACCCTGGTGCGTGTGCCGCTGCTTACCAGATGGTGGTGCAGCCCGGAAACCGCCAGCAGGGCCGGGATAGCGGCATGATCCTTATCCACGCCCCGGTCGGAGAGAATCAGGATGTTGCTGCCGGAACTTATTGCGACGTCAGCTGATGCGAATACCGTTTCCAATCCTCGCTCCATCGCTGCTGCACCACGATTCACCGGGAATAGCAGTGAAAGCGTAGAGGCTTTAAATCCCGGACGTTCAATCTGGCGCAGTTTCTCAAGCTCCTGATTACAGAGCAGGGGATGGTCAAGCTTGATCATCCTGGCATTTGCAGCAGTCGGCTCAAGCAGGTTGCCTTCGGAGCCGATTAAAGTGGTGGTAGAAGTGACCATCTCTTCGCGAATCGGATCGATCGGCGGATTGGTAACTTGGGCGAAGAGCTGTTTGAAGTAATTGTAAAGCAGCTGATTCTGATTTGAGAGTACCGCCAGCGGCGTGTCTGTTCCCATGGAGCCCAGCGGCTGGATACCGTCACGGGCCATCGGCCCCAGAACAACCCGCTGGTCCTCGAATGTATAGCCGAAGGCCTGTTGGCGCTGGACCAGAGTGCTGCGGTCCGGCATATGCACATCGGAAGTGTTTGGCAGATCTTCCAGCCGGATATGGTTCTCCTTCAGCCACTCTGCATACGGGTTGGCGGCAGCCAGTTCCCGCTTGATCTCCTCGTCCGGCACAATCCGTCCCTGCTCGGTATCAACCAGGAACATCTGTCCCGGCTGAAGGCGTCCCTTGTGCAGGACACGTTCCGGTTCAATGTGCAGGACGCCGGCCTCTGAGGCCATGATGACCAGATCATCGCTGGTTATATAATAGCGGGAAGGGCGCAGTCCGTTTCGATCCAGCACCGCGCCGATACTTCTGCCGTCGGTAAAGGCAATTGCAGCAGGGCCGTCCCAAGGTTCCATCAGACAAGAGTGATACTCGTAGAAGGATCTCTTCTCGTCACTTATGTCCGTTCGATTTTCCCATGGTTCCGGCACCATCATCATGACAGCGTGCGGCAAAGACAGGCCACTCATAACCATCAGTTCAAGACAATTGTCAAACATGGCAGAGTCCGAGCCCCTGGTATTGATAATCGGCAGAACCTTTTTCATGTCATCACCAAAAAGAGTGCTTGCAAAATGGTTCTGGCGGGCATTCATCCAGTTGACGTTGCCGCGCAGGGTGTTGATCTCGCCGTTATGAGCCAGGTAGTGATAGGGATGGGCACGATCCCAGCTGGGAAAGGTATTGGTGGAAAATCGTGAGTGTACCAGGGCGATGGCGCTCTCCATGGCCGGGTCGCGCAGCTCGGGATAATACTGGTCAACCTGCACCGGCATCAGCATGCCTTTGTATATAATGGTACGGGTAGATATGCTGCAGACGTACCATTGGTCATCAACTCCGGCGCGCCGGATTTCATTGGTCGCCCTCTGATTGATGACATACAGCTTGCGGTTGAAAGCATTCTCATCGATGCAGTCGATCGGGCGCTTGAAGAACATCTGCCGCACCATCGGCTCCCCTTCCCAGGCGGTATTCCCCAGAGAAGAGTTGTCGGTCGGGACGTTGCGCCAGCCAAGCAGCTCAACTCCCTCTTCGACCAGGATTTTTTCCAGAATATGGCGGGCAGCGTTACGCTCGGTTGCTTTCTGAGAGGTAAACACCATCCCTACGCCGTAATGAAACGGTTCTGGCAGATAAATGCCAAGCGGCACACAGACTGCGCGGAGAAAACTATCCGGCATCTGCATCAGGATACCGGCTCCATCACCGGTATTAGGTTCACATCCGCAGGCGCCGCGATGATCAAGATTGGTCAGCACGGTCAACGCCTGGCGGACAATTTCGTGCGACTTTTTCCCTTTTACGTTCACGACAAACCCTATACCGCAGGCATCGTGCTCAAACTGTGGATCGTAAAGTCCCTGTTTTTCGGGCGCTCGGTTGTTTTTCATGTGATTGCCTTTTATCTGTTTCATTTGATTGTGTTGCCAGCAAGTCCGTATACATAAGCAGAGAACGTGCCATTACTGTTCCAGACACACAATTTGAGTCTAACTCACAAACTATCAAGGTGTTGTCCAGCTCACCTGCACCTGTTCCGTCATGCAGCATCTAATCTCTGTGCCGCTCTGTGTTTGTTTTGTACACATCAGAGTAGCCATACTATCAGAGGCCTTTTGCCTCAGGCGCAAAGGCTCACCAAGCCAGATAACGCTCTGGATTTACTTTGTTTGCAGCTGATGTAGCAGACATAAATATGCATACTTTTTATGCGTGTTTCGACGATGACTGACTACATTTTATACTTATGATCATTTATTAGACAGCACCTGAATACGGATGTGCTCATTTTGTTTGCATGATGCCGCATAATTATGCTATTAAAGCACAAAATTTAATCGTGGGGGTTCGCATGGCAAAGTTAGATGAAAAAATCTCGGGCATTTATCAGGATGTACTTAAACGTAACCCAGGTGAAACGGAATTCCATCAAGCGGTGCTTGAAGTTCTCGAATCACTCGGGCCTGTAGTGGTCAAACACCCGCAATACCTTGAGCGCAAGATCATCGAGCGTATTTGCGAACCGGAACGTCAGATCATCTTCCGGGTACCCTGGCAGGATGACAAAGGCAAGGTTCACATCAACCGGGGTTTCAGGGTTGAATTCAACAGCTCGCTGGGCCCCTACAAAGGCGGTCTGCGCTTCCATCCTTCGGTATATCTCGGCATTATCAAATTCCTCGGTTTTGAGCAGATTTTCAAGAACTCACTTACCGGAATGCCGATTGGCGGCGGCAAGGGTGGTTCCGACTTCGATCCAAAAGGCAAGTCCGACGACGAGGTCATGCGTTTTTGCCAGAGCTTCATGACCGAGCTGTACCGCCATCTTGGTGAACACACAGATGTTCCTGCCGGCGATATCGGCGTGGGCGGTCGTGAAATCGGATACATGTTTGGTCAGTACAAGCGCATTACCAACCGTTATGAGCCGGGCGTGCTTACCGGCAAAGGCCTGACCTGGGGGGGCTCGCTGGTTCGTACTGAAGCGACCGGATATGGCGCAACATTCTTTATTGACGAGGCTCTCAAGGTCCGTAAAGATTCTTTTGACGGCAAAGTCTGTACCGTGTCCGGTTCCGGCAATGTTGCCATCTACACCATTGAAAAAATCCATCAGCTGGGTGGCAAATGCGTGGCCTGCTCCGATTCCAACGGGGTGATTTATGACGAAAAAGGGCTTGATCTCGAACTTATCAAACAGCTTAAAGAAGTCGAGCGCCGCCGCATTGAAGACTACGCTGCGACCCACAAGCATGCCAAGTATATCGCCAAAGGCAACATCTGGGAAATCCCCTGCCAGGTTGCCATGCCGTCCGCCACCCAGAACGAGATCAACGGCAAGGACGCCGCTACTCTGGTCAAGAACGGCTGCATCGCCGTTGGTGAGGGCGCCAATATGCCAACCACACCTGAAGGCGTAAAGGTGTTCCTGGATGCCAAGATCGCTTACGGGCCGGGTAAAGCAGCCAACGCAGGCGGAGTTGCAACTTCGGCGCTTGAAATGCAGCAGAATGCCGGTCGCGATTCCTGGACGTTCGAGTATACCGAGAAAAAACTGCAGGATATCATGTGCAACATTCACAACAATTGCTACGAAACTTCTGAAGAATACGGCGCGCCGGGCAATTATGTTCTGGGTGCCAATATCTGCGGCTTCATCAAGGTCGCTAACGCCATGGTTGCACATGGTTTGATCTGATTCAGAGCAGCAAGTATACCACAATAAAAAAGCCCGGCATCTTGCCGGGCTTTTTTAGCTTCAACCACACATACTGCATTATTGCGCCGTCCAACCTCCATCAATCGGAATAGCCGTTCCGGTAATCTGATCGGCCGCCGGGGAGCAGAGAAAGATCGCCAGTTGGCCAAGCTGTTCGATCGATACAAACTGCTTTGAAGGCTGTTTCTCGGCCAGCAGATCCCGCCCGCCCGCCTCGATATCAACTCCCAGCGCCTGAGCCCTGGCGATGATCTGCGGCTCGATCAGTTCCGTTCTGGTCCAGCCGGGGCAGATGGCATTGCTGGTTATACCGGAGCCGGCTGTTTCCAGCGCCACAACCTTGGTCAGGCCGACCAGACCATGCTTGGCGGAAACGTAGGCGGCCTTGTTTGCAGAAGCAACCAGACCGTGAACCGAGGCGATATTGATGATCCGGCCCCAGCCGCTCTGGCGCATATATGGTATGGCATGGTGGATCGTGTAAAAGCTGGAAGAAAGATTGATGGCGATGATGGTTGCCCAGCGCTCGGGAGGAAACGCCTCAATCGGGGAAGTATGCTGGACTCCGGCGTTATTTACCAGAATATCTATGCCGCCGAAATTTACAGTGCTGGTTTTTACCAGCGCGGCGATTTCGTCCGGTCTGGTCATGTCGGCGCCGTGGAATCCGGCCCTGATCCCGAATTCGGCTTCGAGCTCAGAACGGACAGCTTCTATTTTAGCCGGGTCGCCCAGGCCGTTCAGCATGATGTTGCAGCCCTGCCCGGCCAGGGAGCGGGCGATTCCTAGCCCGATGCCGCTGGTTGAGCCGGTTACAAGTGCGGTTTTTCCTTTTAACATCTCGATCATCCTCCACTTACCCCATGCTGTAAAAAGCTTTAGATATCACGCTCAACCACCATCGCAATACCCTGCCCGCCGCCGATACAGAGAGCTGCCAGGCCTCGCCGCAGACCGCTCCGCTCCATCTCGTGCAGCAGCGTCACCAGTATCCGGGCTCCGCTGGCGCCGACCGGATGCCCCAGGGCTATGGCGCCCCCATTCACATTAACCTTGCGGCTGTCCAGACGCAGCTCGCGGATTACCGCCAGAGACTGCACTGCAAATGCTTCATTAAGCTCAACCAGATCGATTTCTTCAAGCTTCAGGCCTGCCTTGGAGACAGCCTTGCGGATCGCCTCAACCGGTCCCATCCCCATGATGCGCGGATCGACTCCGACGGAGCCCCATCCGGTGATTCTGGCCAACGGCCGGCAGCCGGCCTTTATAGCTGCTCCCTGCTCCATCAGAAGAACTGCGGCCGCGCCGTCATTGATGCCGGACGAGTTTCCGGCGGTAACAACGCCATCTTTCTTAAAGGCCGCCCGCAATTTAGCCAGGCTCTCCATGCTGGTGTCGCCGCGCGGGTATTCATCTTCCGTTACTACAACTTCTTCACCGCGTTTACCCGGAACCGGCACAGGAACTGTCTCACGACTGAATACTCCCTCTTCAAGCGCCTTGGCTGCCTTCTGCTGTGACTGCAGGGCAAAGGCGTCGGCCTCCTCGCGGGATATCCGGTACTGATCGGCAATGTTTTCGGCGGTGATCCCCATGTGGATATCGTGAAAGGCGTCTGTCAGGGCATCTTTGAGAAGGGTGTCCTCCAGGACGCCGTTCCCCATCCGGTAGCCGCTGCGGGCCTTGTCCAGCAGATAGGGCGCCCGGCTCATGCTCTCCATCCCGCCGGCCACGATCATATCCGCTTCTCCGGCGGCAATTGCCAGTGTAGCAAGTGCAATGCTCTTCAGCCCGGAACCGCACAGCTTGTTAACGGTGTAGGCCGGCACGTGTTCCGGGATTCCTGCTCTGATTGCGGCCTGACGGGCAGGATTCTGGCCGCAGCCGGCCTGCAGAATCTGTCCCATGATGACCTCTTCGACGCACTCTGCGGATAGCCCGGCCCGTTGGATAACTTCGTTGATAACCAGTTGGCCCAGCCCGGACGCCGGAACAGAGGCCAGCGAGCCGCCGAAAGAGCCGATCGGAGTCCGGGCGGCCGATACAATTACAACGTTGCGCATACGGAGATCCTCATTTTAAAAGCATCGAGAAATTTCAGAAAAGCATTTGAAACACAGAGCAACGGAGCAACTGAGTAAAATCTGAGAATTGATCTATTAGAAAGCCTCTTTGGAATTCACCTGGTAGTGAACCTCAAGATTTTGATTTCTCTGTTGCTCCGTTGCTCTGTGTTATTCCTGCCTGGTTTTACGCCATAATCAGAACAGGCTCAGTGCAGGCCTGAATATCCTCCGGCGTGTAGCCCGGAGCGGTTTCAACCAGACGCAATCCCTGCGGGGTGACATCCAGTACGGCCCGGTCGGTTATGATCCGGTTGATTACCCCCTTGCCGGTTAAAGGCAAGGTGCAACTGTTCAGTATCTTGGTTTCACCATGTTTGTTGCAATGCTCCATCAGCACGACAATTTTTTTGGCGCCATGCACCAGGTCCATCGCGCCCCCCATTCCCTTGACCATTTTGCCTGGGATGACCCAGTTGGCCAGGTCGCCCGCAGCGGAGGCTTCCATCCCCCCCAGAATTGCCAGGTCAATATGCCCGCCGCGAATCATGGCGAACGATTCGGCGCTGCTGAAGGTACTGGAACCGGGGATCATGGTGATGGTCTCCTTGCCGGCATTGATCAGATCCGGGTCAAGTTCTTCTTCGGCCGGGTAGGGGCCGATGCCGAGCAGCCCGTTCTCGGACTGCAGCACCACCGTTTTCCCTGCTGGAATGTAGTTGGCTACCAGGGTCGGCATGCCGATGCCCAGGTTGACATAATATCCGTCTTCTATTTCACTGGCGGCCCGTTGGGCCATCTCTTCTCTCGTAAGTGCCATTGGCTGCTACCTCCTATTTCCGCACCGTGCGGCGCTCAATCCGTTTTTCGTGGCCGGTGCAGGCAATGATGCGCTGCACATAAACGCTGGGTGTATGAATCTGATCCGGGTCAAGTTCGCCGGTTTCCACCAGCTCTTCGACCTCGGCAATCGTAATCCGCCCGGCGGCGGCCATCATCGGATTGAAATTGCGAGCGGTCTTGCGATAGACCAGATTACCGAAGCGATCACCCTTCCAGGCTTTGATAATCGAATAATCCGCTCTCAAACCGCTTTCAAGCAGATATTCCTTGCCGTCAAAGATGCGCGTCTCGCGGCCATCGGCGATCGGGGTGCCAACCCCGGCGGGGGTGTAGAAAGCCGGAATCCCGGCGCCACCGGCCCTGATCCGCTCCGCCAGGGTTCCTTGCGGCACCAG
This sequence comes from Deltaproteobacteria bacterium, assembly GCA_016219145.1. GTDB lineage: Bacteria > Desulfobacterota > Desulfuromonadia > Geobacterales > Pseudopelobacteraceae > JACRCG01. The sequence goes on from JACRCG010000188.1 coordinate 21,972, forward strand.
CTCCACCTCCAGTTCTCCCGCCAGATATTGGCGCTCGAACTCTTTGTTCTCGCCGACATAAGAGGAAACCATCTTCCTGATCTGCCTGTTCTGGAGCAGGATGCCGAGACCCCACTCGTCCACGCCACAGTTGTTGGAGATCACGGTCAGATTTTTTACCCCCGACTCGCGGATCCCCTGGATCAGTTTTTCCGGAATCCCGACCAGCCCGAAGCCACCGGCCATGATACTGGCACCGTCGCCGATCCCTTCCAGTGCTTCTTGAATGCTTGTACAGACTACTGCCATGTTATTGCCTCCAGTTTTTATAAAATAGAACGCGGATGACGCGGATTGAGCGGATTTACACAGATTTAACACAAGAAGAATTTATGGCAATGCCCATTTACACTCGTCTGTTTCCGGTTTTTTATTGTTTTAACAATATGTGTCAGGGTTAAAGATTAAAATCCGTCTTTATCCGCTCAATCCGCTTCATCCGCGTTCCATTGCCTTTTATTTTTATCCTTTATCGTATTCTCAGAGCGACTTTTTCAGCAGCCTGCCAAGCTCTCCGACAAACCCGCGCCGGAACAGCAGCACGCAGACGACAAACGTAACACCGATAATGACCGTTATCCAGGAGCCGACCGAACTCAGTTCAGACTGGAGTGTCACCACGGTAAATGCCCCTGCCAGCGGGCCCAGCACCGTACCTACCCCGCCCAGCAGGGTCATCAGTACGACCTCTCCCGAACTGTGCCAGCTGACATCCGTCAGCGATGCCAGCTGGAAAACCAGTGACTTCAGTGATCCGGCCATTCCGGAGAGCGCCGCAGAGATCACGAAAGCCATCAGCTTGAAGCGGTCTACATTGTATCCCAGTGAAACGGCGCGCGGTTCATTCTCTCTGATCGCCTTCAGCACCTGTCCAAAGGGGGAATTGATGGCCCGGTGGATCATCCAGAAGCCCAGGCAGAACATGATGAAAACAAAGTAATACAGGTTGAGCGGCAGCGGACTCGTCCCGACTGTGAAGGTCTGGTTCAGATCGATCAGCCCGAAAAGATTGCCGCGCGGAATGCCTTGCAGCCCGTCCTCGCCACCGGTAAAGGGGGCCTTGAGCGCCACAAAGTATACTATCTGGGCCAGAGCCAGAGTAACCATGGCAAAGTAGATCCCCTGGCGCCGGATGGCCAGGCTGCCGACGACATAGCCCAGCAGGGCGGCGAAGAGCGTGCCTCCCAGAACTCCCAATTCAGGTGTGAGTCCGCTGACCTTGACCAGATGCCCGGTGATATATGAGGCGCCCCCGAAAAAGGCGGCGTGCCCGAAAGAGAGCAGTCCGGTGTAACCGAGCAACAGATTGAAAGCGCAGGCAAACAGCGCGAAGCAGAGCAGCTTCATCATGAAGATCGGGTAAACGATAAAAGGCGCCAGCAGGCCGAGAATTATCAGGACGATCCAGACGGTCTTGTTCATTTACGACTCCCTGCCGAACAGGCCGGCCGGCTTTACAAGCAGCACGATGACCATGATCAGAAAAATTACCGTACTGGAAGCCGGCGCGTAAACCACCTTGGTGAACCCCTCCACCATTCCGAGCAGCAAACCGGTGACAATCGACCCCATGATCGAGCCCATACCCCCGATGACCACTACGGCAAACACCACAATAATCATCTCGGCCCCCATGACCGGACTGACCGAGTAGATCGGCGCGGCCAGTACACCGGCAAAGGCTGCCAGGGCTACGCCATAGCCGTAGGTCAGAGTAATCATCAGCGGGACATTAACGCCGAAGGCCTTCACCAGCTCCGGGTTTTCGGTGCCGGCCCGCAAGTATGAGCCAAGTTTTGTCCTCTCAATCACAAACCAGGTACCGAAACAGACTACCAGAGAAACGGCGATCGCCCAAAGCCGGTATTTCGGAAACATCATGAAGCCCAGATTGACCGCGCCGTTCAATATTTCCGGCTTGGCCTCGTAAGGATCGCCGGAGACGTTAAAATAATTGGTGAAGACCCCTTGAATGATCAGAGCCAGGCCGAAGGTAAGCAGCAGGCCGTACAAGTGGTCAAACTTGTACAATCTGCTCAGCATTGTTTTCTCGATTACTATGCCGATTGCTCCAACCACCAGCGGCGCTACTATCAGGGCGGCCCAGTAATTGAGATGGAAATCCGGCATGCCGATCAGAACTCCCAGCTTGGTGTAGCCCAGGAGCGCCACGTAGGCTCCCAGCATATACAGTGCTCCGTGGGCAAAGTTGACAATGTTCAGCAGGCCGAAAATCACCGCCAGACCAAGACTCAAGATGGCGTAAAAAACGCCGTTGTTGAGACCCAGCATGACCTGCGACATAACCGTCTGAAAGGATATTTCCATGACCAGCTCCTTCGTTTGCCTCTGTTAAAATTCCGTAGGGGCGATCCTTGTGATCGCCCCTTGTCGGATGTGGGCGAATACAAGATTCGCCCCTACTTCTTAACCAATTCGCAGGTGCTTTCGGATAGAGGCATGAAGGCATCGGCGGCCGGAACTGTCTTGACTATCTTGAGCAGATCCCACTCACCCTTTGATTCGGCAGGTTTCTTGACTTCCATCAGGTACATGTCGTGTACCATGCGCCCGTCAGCTCTGATCTTGCCGTTTACTGCAAAGAAATCGCTGATATTCATGGATTTGAGCTTCGCCATGACCGCGTCGGAATCGTCGCTGCCGGCAGCCTTGATGGCTTTCAGGTAATTCATTGTGGCTGAATAGGCGCCGGCCTGATCCATGGTCGGCATGGCTTTGTGGATGGCGTAGTAACGGTTGGAGAAATCGCGGGTCGCCTTGTCACGATCCCAGTAGAAGCCGGATGTATACTGCATTCCCTGCGCTACGTTCAGGCCGAGACTCTTTATGTCGGTATCAAATATCAACAGGCCGACCAGTTTCTGGCCTTTCTTGTCGATGCCGAACTCTCTGGCCTGTTTTATGGCGTTGATGGTGTTGTCGCCCGCATTGGCCAGGCCTATTATCTGGGCTCCGGATGACTGGGCCTGAAGCAGGTACGATGAAAAATCGGTGGTGGCGAGAGGGTGACGTACCGATCCGAGTATTTTCCCGCCCAGCTTGGTTACAAATTTAGAAGTATTCCCCTCCAGAGAGTGGCCGAAGGCGTAGTCCGCAGTCATGAAGTACCAGCTCTTGCCGCCGCTGGGGACAACAGCTTCCGCTGTAACCTTACCCAGGGCGTAGGTGTCATAGACATAGTGGATACCATAAGGAGTGCAGGCCTTGTTGGTCAGGTCAGTACTGGCAGCGCCGGTGTTCATGGTGATTTTCTTCTTTTCTCCGGCCAGTTTCTGAACTGCCAGGGCGCAGCCGGAATTCAGCAGGCCGGTGATCATATCCACTTTTTCATTGTCAAACCACTCTCTGGCCTTGGCCGAGGCGATGTCGGCCTTGTTCTGATGGTCGGCGCCAATAACCTGGATCGGTTTGCCGAGCACCTTGCCGCCGAAATCCTTGACAGCCATCTCGACAGCGACCTGAGTCCCTTTGCCACCCAGGGCGGAATATGGCCCCGACATGTCGGTCAACACCCCGATTTTTACTACATTGTCAGAAATACCGGCCGCGATGGCCAATGTGCCTGACAGTATTACAACTGCCGCTGATGCAACCACTTGAAGCAGAACTTTTTTCATGCTGTTCCCCTTTCTGTTTACCCAGACTATACGCCAAGGTATCGGTTAAGTTTCTCCATGCTGGAGCCAAGCTCATCTCTGGTTATCATTTCCGCGATGGCACCGTGATCGATGACATAATGGCGGTCGGCCAGGTTGGCGGCGAAATGAAAATTCTGCTCCACCAGAATTATTGTAAGTCCCTTCTCCTTCAGCTGTCCGATTACCCGTCTCAGTGTCTGAACAATTACCGGCGCCAGCCCCTCGGTAATTTCATCCAGCAGCAGCAGCCGTGCTCCGGTTCGCAGAATCCGCGCCATGGCCAGCATCTGCTGCTCGCCGCCCGACAGACGGGTCCCCATGCTGTTTTTCCGCTCCAGCAGATTGGGAAACATGTCGTAGATTTCGGGAAGTGTCATGCCGCCGCTTTTTACAACCGGCGGCAGCAACAGGTTTTCCTCGACCGTAAGGCTGGAAAAAATGCCGCGTTCTTCCGGACAGTATCCGATTCCCAGATGGGCGATCCTGTGGGTCGGCATCCTGACCGTTTCCACTCCGTTGATCATGATTGAGCCGCTGCGGCGGCCGACCAGCCCGATGATTGATTTCAGGATTGTGGTCCGGCCGGCTCCGTTTCTTCCCAGCAAGGTGACCACCTCACCGACTCCGACCTTCAGGTCGATGCCGTGCAGGATGTGGGATTCTCCGTAAAAAGCATGCAGGTCAGTTATCCGCAGCATCTCGTTATGTACAGATTCAGTCATGAGCACTCCCCATATACGCTTCCAGCACCTGCGGATTCTGTGAAACCTCTGCGTAGGGCCCTTCCGTAAGAATAGCGCCGCGCTGCAAAACCGTTATCCGGTCCGCCAGAGTTGCGACGACCTTCAAATTATGCTCAACCATCAAGATGGTTCGATTGGCGGAGACTTTCTTGACCAGCGCCGTTATTTTGTCAACATCCTCAACTCCCATACCCTGAGTCGGCTCATCCAGAAGCATCAGCTCCGGGTCCAAAGCCAGCGTCGTGGCTATTTCCAGGGCGCGTTTGCGTCCATAGGCCAGCTCGCCGGTGATCTGGTCGGCATACTCCGCCAGGCCGACTGATTCAAGCAGTTCCATGGCCTGACCGTCCAGTTGTTGCAGGATTTTATCCGACTTCCAGAAGTGGTAGGAGACACCCAGTTTGCGCTGCAATGCCAGGCGGACATTCTCGCGCGGTGTCAGGTTTGGAAAAACGGCCGATATCTGGAATGAGCGGATCACGCCGCGCAGTGCGATGTCGGCCGGCTTCTCTCCGGTAATATCGGTGCCGTTGAAGTGAATTGTCCCTTTGGTGGGCGTCAGAAATTTTGTCAACAGGTTGAAAACGGTGGTTTTTCCGGCTCCATTCGGCCCGATCAGGGCATGGATATGGCCGCGCTCTATTTTCAGATTAACGGCTGACACCGCTGTAAAGCCCTTGAAATCTTTAGTGAGATCGTTTGTTTCCAGAATATGATCTGACATTTTTGTCCGCTCCTGGCAGGGAAAAACTTATCGACACGTGCATCAAATAAACCTTAAAACGGCTGTTATCACACAAAGCTCACCAAGATAATCAGGAGATTATCAAAGCGAATAATAGAACCCTGCGGGTAACGGCTTAAACCCACATAAGCTTCTGATTTCTTTGTGTTCTTTGTGCCTTTGTGAGAGCCAACTGCTTTTTCAGGATAAAACATGTTTTTGTTGTAGTAGCAATTCCAGTGCCATACCTGCTGAATGCAAGTTCGTATTCTGCTAACCTCTCGTTTAATAAGATTAAATTGCTACAGACAATTGCAAAACAGGGTAATGGAATAGGTGTGCTGACAGGGCATATTCCAGGATATTGGAATATATTGCTGGTTGTGTCAGATGTAATGTTATGGGGCCAAAGAAAGCGCTGAAATATAACATATTGAACGAACGTGCTATTTTGGTATCAGCGAGGGCGTATTCCAAAATATGGGAATATATTCCAGAATTGTGGAAGACCTGGTTACTTGCCGATATCGTACTGGCCCGCCTTGGCGTACAGCGATGACTTGCTGATTCCCAGTCTGGCGGCGGCAGCCTGTTTATCCCCTTTTTCCTCGCGGATTGCGGAACGGATCGCCTCTTCTTCGGCCAGCTGGGTGATGTACTTCAGGCTGCGGCAAATATCGGGTGACGACGTACCGACTCCCTTGACCAGCGCAAAGGGGAGGTCCCGTTTTGTAATCGTATTGCCGGTTTTGACATACAGGGCCTGTTCGAGCACGTTACGAAGCTCTCTTACATTGCCGGGCCAGCCGTAGCTTTTGAGTATTTCGGCCGCATCCGGCTCAACCCCGTCCACCGGAATGCCGGTCTCTTTTTCCAGCTGCCTGAGGTGAAAACGGATCAGAAGCAAAATATCGTCCGGACGGTTGCGCAGCGGCGGAATATCCAGCATGACCACGTTAAGCCGGTAATACAGATCATGGCGGAACATCCCCTGTTTTGCCAGCGTTTCAAGATCGCGATTGGAGGCGGCGATGATGCGCACATCGACAAGCTCGGGCTGTTCCGCGCCGACCGGCTCGATCTCCTTTTCCTGCAAAACCCTCAAGAGTTTGACCTGCATGGTCAGCGGCAGTTCGCTGATCTCGTCCAGAAAGATCGTTCCTCCGTCAGCCAGCGCGAACTTCCCTTTTTTCCCTTTTTTCAGCGCGCCGGTAAAGGAGCCCTCCCGATAGCCGAACAGTTCCGATTCGAAGAGGGTTTCCGGTATTGCCGCGCAGTTGACCTTGATAAACGGCCCAAGCGCCCGGTGGCTGGCGTTGTGAATGGCATGAGCAAAAAGTTCCTTGCCGGTTCCGCTCTCTCCTTTCAGCAGCACGGTGGTGGTACTCATCGCCACCTTGCGGCCCAGCTCCTTGACCCACTCCAGCTCTTTGCTGATTCCGACTATGTGGTCGAATGAGTATTTGGCGCTCAGGTGATTGCTGAGCTCTCTTTTGTAAAATTCGAGTTCGGTTTTCAGTTTTTTGAAGTTTTCGGTGAAGGTAAACAGATCCTCAATATTCTGGAACATGATCTTGCCGACCACCGCCACAACTTTCCCGTTTTCGAAGATCGGAATCCGGCTGCAGATCATCTCGTGCCCGCCGATCTTCTGCAGCTGGGCGATCTCGGCCACCCCGCTTTTGGCCACCAGGTGCATGCGGGTGTTCTGGATCACTTCGGTGACATGCCTGCCGACCAGCTTGTCGATAGTCGTATCAAGGAAACGGGCATACGCTTCATTGATCTTCAGGATATAACCTTCGGCGTCGGTGATAAGCAGCCCTTCGTAGGCGTGCCCCAAGGCCTCCTCCAGCATGGTCTGCCCTTTTTCGGCCAGCACGGCGCGCTTTTTGAGCGCCAGCAGCAGGTTATGAACCCAGCCCTGTCTGTGTATGATCATGGTTGTCTCCGGAAACTGATCATGCCTCGCCTGCCTCAAACAGCACATTCCGTTTTAATCCGGAGCGATGCAGGACATATTTGAACACAGTGGCAAGCACTCCCAAACCATACTGTACACTTGGCCAGAAGCTGATCGAAGATGCCTCGGGGAAATACTTTGTGGGACAACTGATCTCGCCGATTCGGAAGCCAAAGGCAACTGTCTGCACCAGCATCTCATTATCAAAGACAAAATTGTCGGAGTTCGTTTGCAGCGGTAATGTCTCAAGCACCTTACGGCTGAAGGCGCGGTAACCGGTGTGATATTCAGAGAGCTTGGCACCCAGGAACAGGTTTTCAAAAGCGGTCAGGAAACGGTTGGCAACGTATTTATAGCGCGGCATTCCGCCTTTCAGCGCACCGCCACCCAGTATGCGGGAGCCGAGAACGACGTCATAATGACCGGAGGTGATCATGCAGGCCATGGCGGTCACAAGTCGCGGTGAATACTGGTAATCAGGATGAACCATGACGATTATGTCGGCTCCCAGTTCCAGCGCCGCCCGGTAACAGGTTTTCTGGTTGGCGCCATAGCCGCCGTTGACCGGATGGATAATGGTCCTGATACCAAGCTCTTCCGCCACTCGGGCCGTGTTGTCGCTGGAAGCGTCATCAACCAGCAAGACCGCATCGACATACTCATGCGGAAGCTCCGCATAGGTCTGACGCAGAGTTTTTTCGGCATTGTACGCCGGCATGACGACAACCAGTTTTTGTCCTGATATCATTCAACCCCCGGAAAAAGTATTATCGCATCTGATCTTGCAACTCTTTGGCTGCACTCTCTCAATGACAGGAACGCGCACACTTGTCCAGCTCCGACTTCAGCCGCTGGGCGGAGAGTACCAGGCTCTCAAGGCGCGCTTCGACTACCTGGGGGAAGGCGTTGCCGTCACTTTCTATGGCGAGGAAAGGGAGTGGCAGCTCGTTTTTGTTATCAGCCCAGAAAGGGCCGCTGTGGCGGGAAAAATTCTTTTTTTCATCAATCAGCCGATGGTTCAGAATTGATTCGGCAATCCGGCAGGGCATGCAGCCGAACGGACCGATGCTGATCACGCCGTGGGTGTCATCGCCCACTTCGGTCAGGACCGAACTGACCGTCAAAATAGTTTCGCCGCTCAGAGCCGGATTGATAAGGGCTGAGCCGCGTTTCACCAGATCCGCAACATCTATCTCGCAGGGGTGGTAAAAACCGCTCAACAGCAGGCGCTTCCTGATCTCGGCTTCGTCTTTGCGCATGAATATATTTTTCAGACGAGTATAGAGACGATCTCCAAGAGACGATCTGCTGGAATGTCCTTTGAGCACGTTGTAATCGGTGTAGTATATCCATTCCGTAAGCGGGGCGACGCGTGTCAGCACCCCCCGCTCTGCCAGCTGTTCGACCAGATACTGCCGGGAGAAGCCGTCCCGGCGAACATAAATCTCACCGGTCAGGTTTATCATGATCGCCTCTCCGATCGGATATTTCTTTCCGCATCGGGCCAGAGCATTCATCTCCTGCTCCAGTACCTCCAAAACCTCCCTGAAGCTGCCGGACTCAAGGCTGGTCATGATGCGCGCCTTGCCCTGCTCGTACACCGCCAGCGCCTCAGCCCGATTTACAGCAACAGTCAGTATCCCGGCGTAGACTTCATCCAGCCCGTCGCTGATGCTGAAAGCCTGCCAGACCCGCCGGGTGAAGACGGTTGACATCCCGCCGTAACCGTTTTCACAGGAGAGGTTCAGCTGGGCAATGTTGCCGATACGGTGCTTTTTGATATAGGAGGACATGAAGATGCTGTACTGGCCGAACCGGCAGGGACCGTCGGTATCGGGCATGAACAACACCAGCACCTCGTCATCGATCCTATTTTCTTCCAGGTAGCGCAGCAGTGAACCGGAGGTCAGAAGCAGCGGCAGACATTCCTTGCAGGTGGCTTCTCCCTTGCCGAGCATAAGTTCCTGCTGGCCGGGAGGGGGGAGCGCCTCGGCCCGGATGCCGATGTAGCGGAATGCAGCCGCCAGCCCCTTGGTGGCGGTATCTCCCATGGATGGGATCAGCACCCGGACTTTCGGATCGGTCAGCTGATATTCTTCTCCCGAACCGGTGCGGACAGTCATGCCGACTTTATTCATGAGCAGGCGTGCCGGAGAGAAAGGCTCCTCTGCCGGTTTCGGCAGGTTCAATTCCCTGAAGCCCCTGACAACATCCAGAAAAGCCTCGATGCGGGTATCTACCCCGGCGTCGGCCGTATGGGCATCCAGCTCAAGAGTCAATGACGGTTTCTGCCCCATGGTATTACGGAAGTAACCGGTAATGAAGGAGTCCGGCCCACAGCTGAAGTTGGTGATGTAGACGCCGTAGAGGTTTGGTTTGTTGAGGATGAAGTTGGCCGCCTTTAAAATCCTCTGGCCGGAGGCCCAGTACATCCACCTGTTTTTTTCCGGAGCAGAGTCGGGGATCGGAAGAAAATCGTATGGAATGATTTTGGAGCCGCGGGTGGCAAACTTGTGCGGAATCCCCATATTGCCATACCTGCTGAAGGCGTTGTATGAGCGTCCGAACAGAACAAAGGCTGTCTCATGCTCTTTCAGTTCAGCCATGAAACGTCGGCCATGCTCCTTCATCTCGGCCAGCATAGCCAGCAGCACCAGCCAGGCATCGTCAAAGGCGCGCCCTGACTCACGGGTCGAAAAGCCGAGCTGACGACCGATTCCGGCAAAAGTCTGACGGAGCTTTTTGTGGTTGTCAAAAGTCAGCACCGCCGTAAGCAGTCTTGGCGCTAGCTGGTCATGAAAGGCCGCTTTCAGATAGTATGGTTCGGCCTGGACAAAGGGGCAGCTGCAGCCGCTCTCACCGCTGTTGTCAATAGTGGAGCTGATAACATGCGGAATGAACACGTAGTCCGGTTTTTTCTGGAGAAGGCTGCTGATCATGCCGTGACTCAAGACCACCGGATAACAGAATGGCGCTCCGGCAGCCTCCAGTCCGCGCTGGTCAACACAGTCGCCCAGAATCACCTCGGCCCCCAGATTGCTGAAAAAGTGGGCATACAGCGGATAATAGCTGTTGGAAAAGAGCGAAGCGGGGATGCCGACCCTGACCCCGCCCTGTTTGACAGCCTTGGGGGCATAGGCGCCAAAGACCAGCTCCTCGTGCAACCGGACCAGATCAAGCTGGTTGGTGTCGAAAACGTTTTTGGAGCCGATCAGGTTGTAATATTTGTTGCAGGCCCCGCCGAAAGGATAGATTTTCCCCTTGACGGTTATGCGCGCCACCGAACATTTCCGGTCGCATTTTTCAGCGCCCCCGGCACAGATGAAGGGTTCCCCGTACTGAACCTCTCTGGCCGACAGTTCTGCCAGATCAAAGCGGCCGCGCTGCAAAAGCCCCTTTTCAATCTTTCTCTGCGCTTCCAGAGCAGCTCCGAAAGCCCCCATCAATCCGGGCTCGGGCGGCACGATGATCTCCTGGCCGCAGAGCTGGGCCATGGCGGCCGGGACGGCACTGTTGTAGCAGACCCCCCCCTGCATGAAGATCTTCCTCCCTACCGGCCGATTCCCTTTGACCCGGTTCAGGTAGTTCTGGCAGATCGAATACACCAGTCCGGCTACGATGTCTTCGCGCCCGATCCCCTCTTGAACGGCTGTCTTGATATCGCTGCCGATAAAGGCGGCGCACTGGTCATTGAAGTTGGGGGGCGAGCTGGAGGTAAAGGCGATGTCGGCAATATCCTTGGTCCCGATCCCGAGAGATTCACAACAGGCTTCCTCCAGAAATGAGCCCGTACCGGCCGAGCAGGCTTCGTTCATGGCATAATCGCTGGCTACCCGGTTGGTGATATAGGTATACTTGGCGTCCTGACCGCCGATTTCAAAAATGGTCTCCACTTCAGGATCAAAATGGATCGCTGCGGTTGCGTGAGCCACAATCTCGTTGATGACCCCCTCGCTTAATGCATGCAGTCCGGCGATCTGGCGTCCGCTGCCGGTCACTCCCAGGCCGATGATATCGAGGTCGCTCCCCTCCGGCGACTGGGCCAGAATCTGGCGGTAACACTCGCGGCTGGCCCTGATCGGATCGCCGTTGGTTCGCAGATAGACACTGGCCGTGATGGCATGATTATCAGCTCTTATAAGCACCGCCTTGGTGGTGGTGCTGCCGACATCGAGGCCGCAGATGTATTCGCCGTCGTAGAACTCACCCCGAGGGACCGATTTGAAGGTAACTCCCGAGCCGGATATATTCAGAGCCGGAAAGGTCGGGAAGGAATGATAGGAGGGGGAAACCAGTTTTGACGTGTCGGTGATGACGCTGCCATGCTCTTCCGCCCAGAGCAGCGCCCCCAGGGCTTCAAAGTGGAGCGCTTCCGCCGGCACGATGGTATCGGGGTAGGTTTCGCGCACGTACTCCAGCACCACCCTGTTGCTGCTGACACCACCGACCAGTAATATCTTCCTGGCCTGAGCCTTTTGCAGAAGCTCAACGATCTTGCCGGCCATCATCCGGCAGAGTCCGGCAGCGACTTCGCCCTTGTCCTTGCCCTTGTTCAGGGCGTGGGTGCAGTCACTCTTGCAGAACACCGAACATCTCCCCGCCAACGGATAGGAGTCGGAGCCGGCGGCCCGCTCGACCGCCTCTTCGATGGCCAGCTCCATCCTTTTGATCTGCTGAAAAAAGAACTCGCCGGTTCCGGAGGCACACTTGTTACCGGTGTGAACTCCGCGAATATTACCCTTGCTGTCGAGCATATAGACCAGGAAGGTTTCGCCGCCGGCCGAGACAATGCAGTCGATTCCCGGATACTGCGCTTGAATCCTGCGGTAGGCAAGTTCAACCGCTTCAGGTTCCGAGACGGTCGGGATGGTGATCAGTTTTCTGAATTTTCTGCCGGTAAAGCCGATTGCAGCGGGCGGGATGGATGCAAAAAAATCGTTCAAGGCCCCCATGACCCTGCCGTCATGGGTTATTCGCAAACAGGCAACTCCTGTTTCAGTTCTCTGTGCAATGCTGATTGTGCTGGCGCCAAGACAGACGCCGTATGCTTTTTGCATGGTGGCCACCCGCTAACAGAATTCATCAATAACTCAAACAATGAACTGCTGCTGGAAAAGAGGAAAGTCCAGTCAGTGCGCCTGATTTTGCAGGCTTGCTTTTGGTTGACATTTCATGGAATATGCCTTTTCTGATCAGTCAGTGCTTGAAGGAAAAAGCATTCAGGCCGCCTTGAGCAGATGTATCCCCTTTAACTCCTGCCGGTAATCCTGCTCGGCGCTCCAGAGATCGAGCGCCACCTGGGCGTTCATCCAGAAGCGGGATGAATTGCCAAAAAGCAGTGACAGGCGAAGAGCCATGATCGAAGTGAGGGAGCGGCGCCCGTTTAGCAGTTCATTGACAGTCTGCCTTGATACTTTGAGCGCAGTTGCCAGAGCGGAGACGGAAAGCCCGTAATCAGGCATGAAGTCTTCGCGCAGTATCACGCCGGGATGGGTGGGCGGGATCAATCGTTTTTTTGTATTTGCTATTGCCATATTGCACCTCGCTTCAATGATAATCTGTGATTTCGACAGCATAAGCATCGCCATCCTCAAAGACAAAACATACGCGCCACTGCTCGTTTACAGATATGGAGTGTTGCCCCGCCCGATCATCCTTCAAAGCATGAAGCCTGTTACCGGGGGGGATTTTCAGATCATCAAGTGTAGTCGCATAATCCAAAAATTCCAGACGCCGCAAGGCTCGCTGAATAATATCCGCTGGCAGGCGCCTGGAACGCCCGGTCAGATAGACAGTTTCGGTATGCTTGTCGGCAAATGTTTTGATCATGATGCGAATAATGTAATGCGTAACGTGACAGCTGTCAAGCGCGATAATATGATTCTACTGCTAACCAGTTTTGATTGGGAAAAGAGGAAAATACCGGATGGATACTATGTGAGGGTCGATTGCAACTACAGCGGATGCAATTAAGCAATGGTAATTTAACCGTTTTTGAGTATAATCCACCTCATTTAATAACAACACTGAGGCGAAGATGTCGCAAGCACTGGTAAATCCCGATATTTTACGCTGGGCAAGAGAACGTTCTTACCTTGGCGTGGATATGCTTGCCCATAAAATCGGAACCAGGGTTGAGAAGGTGCTTGCCTGGGAAATGGGCGAAGCTCTTCCAACCTTCAAGCAGGCTCAGAAACTTGCACATACTGTCCACATTCCTTTTGGTTATCTTTTCTTGCCGGTCCCTCCGGCGGAAACAATTCCTATCCCAGACTTGCGTACAATCGGTGATTTTAAAGCTGGAAAATCCAGCCCTGAATTTCGCGACCTTATCGGTGATGTGATGCGGAAAAGGGAAGCGGCGGCTTTGTTGGGTACAAGCGTGGGTACTCTGGAGGCGATGGGCAGTTTTGTTTTGGAATCAGAGGGCATTTGATTTTCTTATAACTTTCAGTAGGATAGTGGCCAGGGTCGCTTCTTCAAAATGTACTTTTGAAATTTGAAGAAACGACCTTTCTATTTCGTGTTGTTGTCTTAGCTGGCGGTTTGAACCTTGAACATAAACTCATGACACATAAAGATATTGAAACTCTCTTTCTACGGTTAGCCCGTCTAGTTCATGCTTCACAGGAAAAAGCAGGAACAGGAACAGCATGGGACTACTCCTTTCCCAATGGGGAGACACATCGCTATATTTTCCGCAATATCCGGTCGCATATAGAAATAGAAGACTGCGTGAGTAATCTCCTGATATGGATTTGGAACACAAAAGACTACCTGAAACTGCGCTTGGAAGCGAAGGTGCTTGATCCAAAACTTGTTGAACAATTCATAAACAATGATTCAAACCTTCTTGTCTGCCGAGACCTTGCCATCCAGTTAAAACACGGTAAAGCTGACTTAAGTCGGAGCGGCAAGTTCCCAAGACTTGGTGAAGTCAGTTTCTCTGCTCCGCAATCAGCAATTAGCACATTCACCTTTAAAGCATTTGAGGTGGATATTGATATTGGCAACCCGAATGAAATTGAGTACAGAATTCCAATACTCGACAAAGATGGAAACGAGTTTGGAGAAGCCTTCGAACTCATCACATCATCGATAAGCGGACTTGAGAAACTTCGAGACGATATTGAGGGGATAAAATAAATGCCGCTTTCCTGGAATGAAATACGCGATCGAGCTTTTGCTTTTACCCGCGAGTGGGCGGACGAAATCTCGGAAGACGCGGAAGCCAAGAGCTTTTGGGACGGTTTCTTCAATGTCTTCGGCATCACCCGCCGCCGGGTGGCATCGTTTGAAGAGCCGGTCAAAAAGGGCGATGGCCACGGCGGCTTTATCGATCTGCTCTGGAAAGGGGTGCTGCTGGTTGAGCACAAGTCGCGCGGCAAGGATCTCGAAC
>JACRCG010000193.1 GCA_016219145.1 Deltaproteobacteria bacterium
AATAGAACGCGGATGACGCGGATTGAGCGGATTTACGCGGATAAATTCTAACTGATTGAAGATTGAAAATCCGTGTTAATCCGCTCAAATCAGATTTGATCCGTGTTCTATCGCCTTTGAATTATCCTGTTTGATTTCGGCTTGACCGGGTTATAAGGGGGAACGATTTGCTCGAAGGAAAGATCCTAATATGCGATGACGAAGAGGGGATGCGGCGATACCTGAAGAAGATGCTGCAAACGTATGGCCTCTCCGTTGAAACCTTCGGCGACGGAGCTTCGCTTCTGCGACGTCTGGAGGTCGAAGAAAACGGCGAACCGGACCTGCTGCTGCAGGACATACGAATGCCTGATATGGACGGAATAGAGGTTCTCAGAAGGGTTGCCCGCTTGCGTCCGTCACTGCCGGTGGTGATCATGACAGCCTACGGCACCATCGACTCTGCGGTTGAGGCGATCAAACTCGGGGCATACGACTACGTCACCAAACCTTTTCCAAAGGAAAAGATCGTGGGGATGTTGGAGAAGGCCCTGGAACGGGAATTCCTGATCAATGAAAACCGGGGACTCAAGGAAGAACTGAACAGGCAGGCAGCGCCAGGGGAAATAATATTTGCCAGCGCTACATTCGGCGCGGTATTTGATCTGACCCTTCAGGTTGCCGAAAGTGAAGCCAACATCATTATTCAGGGTGAATCGGGGACCGGAAAGGAGCTTATTGCCAGAGCCATCCACTTCAACAGCCCGCGCCGGGCGCGGCGTTTTCTCTCCATCAACTGTGCCGCGCTCTCCGACACACTGCTGGAAAGTCAGCTTTTCGGCCATATCCGCGGCGCGTTCACCGGTGCCGTCGCCACTCGAAAAGGGCTTCTCGAAGAGGCCGACGGCGGCACCCTCTTTCTGGACGAAATCGGCGACATCAGCCCTGCCCTTCAGGTCAAGCTGTTGCGGGTCATTCAGGAGGGGGAGTTCCTGCCGGTCGGCTCAACAAAACCGAAATCGGTCGATATTCGTTTCCTGGCGGCGACCAACAAAGACCTGGAACGGGAAATTGAAGGAAAGCGTTTCCGTGAAGATCTCTATTACCGATTGAACGTCATTACCCTTACCCTTCCTCCTCTGAGAGAAAGAATGGAAGATATCGAGCCCCTCGCCAGACACCTGATTAAAAAATATTCCCTGCGCACCAAAAAGAAAGTAACTGATATCACTGATGGCGCCCTCCGTCTGCTGAGCGGATACAACTGGCCCGGAAACGTCAGAGAACTGGAAAATGTCATCGAACGCGCCGTTATACTTGCCAGGGGGAGCGAGGTCACCGGGGATCTGCTGCCGATACGGAAAGCCGCAGAAAGCCGCAGCATTGCGCCGAAAACGGGGCCGACCTCCCTTGAAGATGTTGAACGTGAACATATTGTGAGAATATTGGAAAAGTGTTCGTACCATAAAACCCGCACCGCAGAGCTCCTCGGCATTACACGAAAGACTCTCAACAGAAAAATCAGCGAATATGCTCTGAAACTGCCGGAATGGGTTTCAGAAAACGACTAATCGAGATAAGCTATGCCTCCAATTCGATTCTCCATACGGTTGAAGCTGACCATCGGGGCGTTGTTGCCGCTTTTCGTCGCCATATCAGTCTGTTCACTGGCCGGCATTTTCACAATCAACTCCTACATCGTCCGTCAGGCTCAGGAAAAAGTCAGGACTGACCTCAACTCGGCGCGTGAGATCTATCTGAGCGAAGTCGCCCATATCCGCGACGTGGTGACTCTCACAGCACAAGCACCGTCAACTGCCACGGCGTTTGCCAACGACGGGCAGGCGGCGCTTGCAGCGATTCTTTCCCCTCTCCGCTCCGATGAGCATCTTGACATCCTCTCTGCCGTAAGCATGGACGGCCGCGTCATCTACCGAACCAGTAACCCCCTCGTTTTTGGCGACAACAAAACCGGGCGGAGGATCGTCGAGCGCGCCCTGGCAGGTGAAGTTGTTGCGGGAACGGCCGT
The DNA here is from genome assembly GCA_016219145.1 of Deltaproteobacteria bacterium. Lineage (GTDB taxonomy): Bacteria > Desulfobacterota > Desulfuromonadia > Geobacterales > Pseudopelobacteraceae > JACRCG01. Next base: position 2,009 of record JACRCG010000193.1, read on the forward strand.
CTTTTCACCTGATGAGCTTAACAATGAAGGAGCCGATCTGGCCCGTCAGGCCACGATAGAAATATTGGAAACCCTGCGAGCGAAGCCGAGCGATAAACAGGTCGGACGCTCCGGCATGCTGCTTGTATCCTCCGCACCGGTAAGGGATAAGACTGGAAAAATAGTCGGCGCCCTGTACGGGGGAATTCTGCTGAACGGCAACAACAGTTTAGTGGACAAAATCAAGAGAATTGTCTACGAGGGGGTGCAGTTTCAGGGAGAGGACGCGGGGACAGCCACCATCTTTCTGGATGATCTCCGCATTAACACCAATGTACAGACCAGCGGCGGGGGCCGGGCCATCGGCACCCGGCTTTCAGAAGAGGTATATAACCACGTCATCGTCAACAAGAAAAAATGGGTTGATCCGGCTTTTGTTGTAAAAGATTGGTATTTTTCCGCCTACGAACCGATCTTAGACCTGGATGGTAAAGTTATCGGCTCTCTTTATGTGGGTATGCTCGGAAAACCTTATGCCGCGCTCAAACAGAAGGTTACCCTGATCTTCGCAGGCGTGCTGTTCGTCGGTTCATTGATCGGTCTGGCCATATCCGGTTTTATAGGTTCGCATCTTTCCCGTCCCATCCGGGAGCTGCAGAATCTGGTCAAGCGCTTTTCCGCCGGTGAACGGGACGTGCGGATTGCAGTCACGACCGGAGACGAGATAGGCAACCTGGCCGGCGAGTTCAATAACATGACCAGAACGCTGATTCAGCGTGAGGAAGAGATTACAAAGCTGAACCGTGATCTTGAGGATAAGGTCCGGGAGAGAACTGCGGAACTGGAAGAGAAAAACCAGCTTCTCATCAAGGCCCGGGAGGAGTTGGTTCGGGCTGAAAAACTCGCCGCCGTCGGGGTGCTGGCGGCTGGCGTTGCCCACGAAATCAACAACCCGATGGCAATTATCCGCGGCAACGCCGAACTGTTGCAGATGTCGATACCGCCAGAAAGTCCCTTGCTGGAAGAAGCGGATACTATTGCCCGGCAGGTCGGGAGGGTGGAACGGATTGTGGCCAGTCTGCTCCAGTTTGCCCGCCGGGAGCGCAAACATCTGGCCAAGACCGATATTAACCCGATGCTTGAAGAAATTCTCGCTCAGGTGGGACATCAGGCGCCGCTGGCAGGTATCACAGTCCGGAAGGAATTTGCGAAGGATCTTCCTCTGGTAAGCGGCGATACCGATCAGTTGCGGCAGGTTTTCACCAACTTGATCCTGAACGCCGTGCAGGCTATGTCAGAAGGTGGGATCCTGACGGTGGTCACTGAAGAGGATATCCCGGCGGAAGCTTGTGTGGTTATAGTAAGCGATACCGGGAGAGGCATCGAGCAGGAAAATCTTGAACAGATATTCAACCCGTTTTTTACCACAAGGCCCAGCGGCACCGGCTTAGGTCTATCTGTCTCCTACGGGATTGTAAAGGACCATGGCGGGAAAATTGAGGTAACCAGCAAATATGGAGAGGGAAGTGTGTTCCGGGTCATCCTCCCGCTGGCCCAGTCCGATGCAACTACATGATTTATTGAAAAACAGCTGAGTTGGAGTCGTTACTCCAGTTCTTCCCCGGCCACTTCCATCTCCCTTGTTATCTCGACCAGTGAAGCATCTTTGCGCATGACAGCCAGTAGCTGATTAAATAGGCCACAAACGCTACCGCGAAACCTATGAAAAAATTTATGATTCCAGAGCCATTTACTCGTTTGATTATGGTAGCTAAGGAATCACTGGTGGGATTATTTTCAGCTCTTCGCCAGCCAGCGCCTCTGTCATAAAAATCAGCAGCTGTCGTTTTTCCTGTTCGTTCAAACCGAGCGGCTTCAGGGTGCTATTGCCCGGACCGCCCCCCTGATTAAAGAACTCGATCACCTCTTCCAGTGTGCTGAAAATCCCGTTGTGCATGTACGGCGCCGTCTTGCCGATCTCACGCAGTGTCGGCGTACGGAAGGCCTTCCAATCCTTGCGCTCGCCGGATACCAGAAACCGGCCCGGATCTTCTTTAAGAGTGCGATACTCCCGGTAGTTGGACGATATTTTGGCTACAAAGCGCCGTGTGATGTTGATCCGAGGATCGTTCAAATGTTCGGGGTTTTCAGGCACCCCGAGTGCATAATACCTGTCATCGGAGAGATTGATCCCGTTGTGGCAGGCGGCGCACTTACCCTTGCCCAGAAAGATCCCAAGCCCCTTTTCAGCTTCCCCGGAGAGTGCCTTTTTGTCCCCCTTGAGATAACGGTCAAGCGCCGAGTTCCGGGAGATGATTGTTCTCTGGAAGGAAGCCAGCGCCCGGGCGATATTCCGGCGGTTGACCTCGTCGCCGAACACCCGCTGAAAAGCAGCGCGGTATTCCGGAACCTCCCTGATTTCCTCCTCCAGATAATCAAGATTCTGATTCATTTCAAAGGCGGACATAATCGGAAAGAGCGCCTGTTCCTCAAGCGAGCCGGAACGACCGTCGTGAAACAGGGCTCTGCTGAAGGCAATGTTGTACAGGGTGGGGGTGTTGCGCCAGTTTTTGGTGGTGGGATAGCTAAGCGAGATATCCTGGCCGTCCGAAAAGCCCAGATCCGGCATGTGGCAGCTGGCGCAGCTCATCGTGCCGTCACCGGAGAGGCGCCGGTCAAAAAAGAGCTTCTTGCCCAGCTCGATCTTTTCTGTTGTTTGGGGATTGTCCGCCGGAGCCTGAACTTCCGGAACCGGTTCGAGTGGGCCGGAAGTGGCCAAAACTGGGAGGGGGATAGTTATTAGAATGAATATGAATGAAACGACCCAATTACTTGAACTTCTTGCAAATCTCCTCGAATCAACCTCCCCCTCCCTTGACGGGAGGGGGTTGGGGGGTGGGTGAAGCTGCAACTCGCTGGTTTCATGGCAACCTCCCCCCCACCCTGCCCTTCCCCCATGCCCCCCACCTGCCGCCCCCCATACAGGGGGGAGAAAAGAATGCTCTCTCCCTTTGGGAGAGAGAGAGAGAGAGGGCTGGGGGAGGGGAGTTATTAGGACTTTTGCAAAAAGCTTACTTTTTTCTGGCATTTTGCAGCTCTTCATCGACGATTTTCTTGAAGAATTGGTAGGGGCGGTCTCCGACCACCTTTCTGCCGTTAATGAAGAATACCGGGGTTGAATAAAGGCCCATCTGCCGGGCAAGGCGGATATCCTCTTCTATCTGTCCGTCGTATTTTTTCCGGTCAATCGACTCGGTAAACCGCTTTACATCAAGCCCGATGTCTCCGGCATATTTGATGAGGTTTGTACGATCCAGAAGCGGCGAATTTTTGAGGAGCGCCGAATGCATTTCCCAGAACTTGCCCTGTTCGTTGGCAGCAAACAGAGCCTCGGCAGCCATCCGCGAGTAGTCGCGATACTGGTATGGAAACATCTTTACAACAAGTTTTATCTTACCCTTGTAATCCCCGATCAGCTTATGGATGGTCGGACCGACCCCCACGCAGTGCGGTCATTGATAATCAATGAACTCGACGATAGTTATCGGGGCGTCTTTTCCACCATAGACCGGCGAAGATCCGAGAGGAACCGAGAATCTCTGCTCCTCGGCCGCGTGCGCTGCGACGGTTGTCAGCAGCGCCAGCAGAATCAATGCGAGTTGTCTCAACATATGAACCCCCGGTTTCACAAACTACTGCAGAGGAGCCTCTGCACAGTTATGGAGCTAAACATCTTCATAAGAAAGGACATTGAAATATTTAACTGCTAATTTATAGAGCAGTGCCCCGACAGCGACCATGAACAAACTGATAATTATTTCGTTCCCATTTGGAGAATATTGGACTCCCATTTCCTCAGCCTGTCTCAGCATCCCGAATATTGAAACATTCAGACGGTTAATGATAACCCCGCAGATTACCAGTATATCGACGAGCAGTATCCCGGCAAGGCTGTTCCTGACAGCAGGCAGAAGAAGTAAAAAGATAGGGATCAATACTCCGACCGACATCTCAAGCAGATACATCCGTGATTCCATACTGCCGGCAAATGCCGCACTCAACCCGGGCCCTGACAGAAGTATGTATGTTTTTACGAGAAGATAGAACGCTGCCGTCACAAGCGCTCCGCGGGCCAGGCCCGTCAAAATAGCCATATTCAAAGAACATTTGAAAAATTTGTAACTGAGTATCATCAGGAAGCTGACCATACAAAGCCCCATCATGATCGCCGACACGAGAAAACTGAACGGGAGGATGCTGCTGTACCACAGGGCGTTAAGTTTATATGGGACTATGAGATATACTGCACCGAGAGAAGACTGATGGAGCACTGAAAGGAGTGTCCCAAAGAGGGCGATCCCGACCATGATCTTTTCAACAATATTTTTAAGCCCGTCAAGTTTCAGCTTTTCGAGGAACATTGGGCTTGACTCAAGGGCCAATACCGTTGTGTAAAGAAGAACATGGATTGCGACAATAAACATGACGGATTGGATCTGCCACATGACTATCGGATGCCATATCCTCAGAGGATGGCCAATATCGATCATTATCGAGGATGCCGCAAGTAGATAGCCGATGAAGGCGGTTAGTATTGCAGGCCGTGCGATCGGCTTGTATTTCTTCATGTTAAGAAGGTACACAGCGCTGGCTGTAACAAAACCCCCGCCTGCCATTGCAACGCCTCCAAGCACGTTAAAACCGATCCAGATGCCCCAAGGGAAATCGTCCTGCATATTGGTATGAATGTCACCCATCTTGAATCTCATAAATACGGTATAAGCGCCAAATATGATCACAAGGAGCAGACCGATTGTGGCAGGGGTAAATAACTTTATCTGATCATTTGTCGGCTTCATTATGATTTGTCCTCCTTGTCCATATTTTTATTCCTGCGTGTGATAACCCAACTGCCTATGCCGGCAGCCAGGACCATACCTATCACGGCAGGAATCCCCCCTATGTATTTCCAGGTGAGGTCCGGAATGACCGCATTGCCGACCTTCTGATAACCTATCTGATCCAGCGGCACAGCAGAGAGCAGAAGCACGGATGTGCCCCCCGCCTCTTTCTCCCCGTAAATGTGATTAAAGTATTTTCCGGGATTTTCGCTCAGCCTTCGCCGTGCCTCCTTGAGGTTGTTCTCAATGCCGTCCGCAAAATGAATTGTTCCTGAAGGGCATGTCTTTGCGCAGGCCGGATTTTTATTCTCCAGTAGCCGATCATGACAAAACGTGCATTTCTGTATCTTGGGGAATACGGTGCCCCATTCAAATTTAGGAATATTGAACGGACAGCCAAGCATACAGTAACGGCAGCCGATGCACCGTTCCGCGCGATATATCACGGAGCCCTCTTTTGTTTTTACCAGCGCAGATACCGGGCAGGCAGACACGCATGCGGGCTTCTTGCAGTGGAAACAGCCATTTCTCGCAAAATCCCATGTCAGATTGTCCCCATTCACTGATTCAAAGAAATCGATGTTGGTATATGTCTTGGCATTCAGCTTGACAGGGTTTGTAAATTTGGCCCCCATTTTTGTCTTGTCCGTCTTGTTCTGGTTCCACTGCTTGCAGGCGACCTGGCATCCCCTGCATCCTATGCATTTGGTCATATCAACAAGAAAACTGGCTTCCATTTTTCCCCCCTTATCCCTTCGCCTTTTCAACATTGACCATAAAGGCCTTTGTTTCGGGAATCATAGTATTGGCATCGCCGATCGTCGAAGTGAGGAGATTGGTGCTGTCGCCTCCGCTTCCATCCTCTGGATATTGCCATCCAAAACACCACGGGAGTCCCACCTGATGAACGGTGCTCCCTTCAATCTTGAACGGCTTGAATCGCCAGGTTACAATCGCAATGGCCCATACCTGGTTACGGCTGGAAGATACAGTTACCTTCTCACCAGATTTAAGTCCTTTTTCCCGAGCCAGTTCTACACTGATTTCGATAAACTGCTGTGGCACCATCTCAAGCAGCCATGGGAGATGTCTGGTGAGAACACCTGTCTGCCAGTGTTCCGAAACTCGATACGTGGTGGCGACATAGGGATATCTCATATCACATGAAACATATGAGTCCTCTTTGAGTCCCCCTTTGCCGTCGCCGAACATTTTGACAGCCGGATTGACCTGTTGCTTTGACATGATATTGGGGAGCGGACACTCCAGAGGCTCGTAATGTTCCGGAAACGGTCCGTCGGCGAGGCCGGGCCCAAACAGCGCCCCCATGCCGTCAGCCCTCATGATAAAGGGATACTTGCCCGCTTTTTCATCCGCCATCGGTGGCGCCGGGCCATCCGGCACATCACCCTCCCAGACGCCGGGCTTTTGTGTGTTTTTATCAAGCTTTGCAGCATTCCATTTTATTACGGCCCGTTTCGGATCCCAGGGCTCTCCCTTCATATTGACAGCGGCACGGTTATAGATGATCCTCCTGTTGACAGGCCAGCACCATGCCCATTCCGGGAACATGCCGAGGCCTGTGGGGTCATCCTTTTTCCTCCGTGCCATCATGTTTATTATCTTGCCCTCTTTCTGCGTGTAGCTCTGGCTGTATATCCAGTTACCGCAGGCGGTGGTTCCGTCAGCCTGCAGGTGGACAAAGGTCTGGCACAATTCACCCTTCTTTCCGAGGAGTTTGGGAGGAGTCGCTTTTTTGTCGTAGAGGTCTTCAAGGTAATAACCGTTAATCTCCTTAGCCACCAGATGTGTGTTTACCTCTTTGATTTTGCCGTCCTTTCCCTTTGGGCCATAATTCCAGGTGAGGTTAAGGATCGGTTCCGGGAATTTACCCCCCTTTTTCAGGTAAAGTTGCCTGACCCTGAAATAGAGTTCATTCATGATGTCGGAATCGGTCTTTGAGCCTCCAATAGGCTCGATTGCCTTCTCCCGCCACTGTGCCCAACGCCCGGAGTTGGTTATACTGCCCCCTTTCTCCAGTGAAGAAGCGCAGGGGAGCATGAAGACCTCTGTCTGTATATCAGCCGGTTTAACACCCGGACCTCTCCAGAAAGAGCCTGTCTCGTTATCAAAAAGATTTACGTTCACCATCCACTTGAGCTTGCCAAGCGCAGTCCTCACCTTCCCTGCATTGGCGCCCGAGCAGGCCGGATTCTGCCCCCACGCAAAGAAACCTTCGAATTTCTCTTTATACATCTGGTCAAAGAGGTTCAGCCACGAAGCGTTCATCCCCTCGTCGATCTTGGGGAGGCAGTGATAGGCAAAGTCGTTGTCCGTTGTCGCTTTGTCACCGTATATGGCCTTGAGATAGCTGGTGATATACTTGCCCCTGTTTCCCCACCAGTTGACACTCCGTGGGTCTTTGGTCTTCGGAGTAAGCTTTTCGATATAGGTTTTCAGATCACCGAGCGTTGCCGTTGGAGATGGGAGATAACC
>JACRCG010000194.1 GCA_016219145.1 Deltaproteobacteria bacterium
AGCATGGTCAGGGTGTCGCCCTCTTCAATGAAATAGGCTGCCCGGCGTGCGGCGGAGGCCGCTTTTTCGTTGCTGTTGAAGGTAAACACCTTCACGGCGGCGCTGACAGAGGCCTTCTTGCTGTCGCTCAGTTTCGGCAGAATTTTCTCGGCCCGCAGTACGGTGCTTTCAATGGCAAAAATGTTGATGGCCAGATCGGCTACGGCCAGAAGAATTTCCTGTTCATCCTTGATGGTATCCATGAATTTCTGCACGCCGCTACCGGCCAGCACCAGGAAAGCCTGTTTCAGGCTGGCGATCAGGGCTTTTTCGGCTGCAAACGGAACCGAGTCGTCCAGCTCGTCAAAAGACGGCGACATCAGCGATTCAAAGGCTTTCATGGCCTCCTTCTGGAGTGGGATTTCACCTTTCAGGGCGCGTCGCAGAATGATACCGGGAATCAGCAGGCGGTTGATCTCGTTGGTGCCCTCCCAGATGCGGTTGATGCGTTCGTCACGATAGTACCCCTCAGCGGCATATTCCTGAATGAAACCGTAGCCGCCATGAATCTGGACAACTTCATCCACCACGTCTGCCAGCACTTCGCTACAGAAAACCTTGGCTATGGCGCATTCAACGGAATATTCCTCGATGCCCTGCTGATAGGCTTCGTAATAGTCGGCCGTATCTTTCGGTACAGTAGCGAGACGATTGTCGATCAGACCTGCCAGGCGGTAAACTACCGATTCCGAAGCGAAGGTGGCGGCGCTCTGGTCGGCAATCTTTTCCTGAATGGCCCCGAAGGTGCCGATAGTCACGCCGAAGGCTTTGCGCTCATTGGCATACTTTATCCCGGTGGTGAGGGCTGCCTTGCATGCGCCGGTGGCTCCGGCCCCCAGTTTGAAGCGGCCGACATTCAAAACGTTGAAGGCTATTTTATGTCCCTTGCCGATCTCCCCCAGCAGGTTTTCAACAGGAACTTTGGCGTCCTCCAGGATGATCTGGGTGGTGGATGAGCCCCTGACACCCATCTTGTTCTCTTCCGCTCCGACACTCAAGCCTTCTGTGCTGCGCTCGACCAGGAAGCCGGTGAAGTACTGCTTGTCGATCTTGGCGAAAACGGTATAGAGATTAGCAATTCCGCCGTTGGTGATAAACTGTTTGGTGCCGTTCAGAATATAGTGTTTGCCGTCGGCAGAGAGCGTTGCGGTCGCGGCCGCGCCCAGCGCATCGCTGCCGGAGCCGGGTTCGGTCAGGCAGTAGGCCGCAATCCATTCACCGGAAATGATTTTGCCGAGATATCTCTCTTTCTGCTCCTTGGTACCGTAATATACCAGCGGCAGAGTGCCGATACCGGTATGAGCGGAATATGTCACCGAAAAAGAACCGGCCTGGGCCAGTTTTTCGGCCGCCAGCATGCTGGTGGCCTTGTCAAGTTCAAGTCCGCCGTACTCCTCTGGCGCGTCAATCATCAACAGGCCCAGCTCGCCGCACTTCTTCATCAGTTCGACCGTCAACGGAAGATTGTGATGCTCGATCTCTTCGCGATGCGGGATAACTTCATTCAGGACAAATTGCTCGGTCGTATCGCCAATCTGGCGCTGCTCGTCGGTGAAATCCTCCGGTGTAAAGATGTCGTCCTTGCCCGCCTCTGTAATCAGATATTCTGCGCCTTTGAATAGTTTTGCAGCCATTTTGTCACCTCGTAATGTATATTTTATGTTTATCCGTTAACGTCAAAAGCAACCCCTCCAAACCTCCCCTTATCAGGGGAGGCTTAAAGGCTTCCCCCCTGATAAGGGGGGATTGAGGGGGGTTAGATTTTCTCAAAAATCCCCGCCGCACCCATGCCGCCGCCGATACACATCGATACGATCCCATAACGGGTGTTCGTGCGCTGCATTTCCTGTAGCAGGCTGGCGGTCAGTTTGGCGCCGGTGCAGCCGAGCGGATGGCCAAGGGCGATCGCCCCGCCGTTGACGTTGACGCGAGCAGGATCTATTCCCAACTCCTTGACACAGGCCAGTGACTGTGCCGCAAAAGCCTCATTCAGTTCGATCAGGCCGATTTCATCCAGAGTCAAGCCGGCCAGCTTCAGAGCGGCAGGTATGGCAGCCACCGGACCGATCCCCATGATTTCGGGGGCCACACCCTTGACTGAAAATGCGACGAAACGGGCCAGCGCCTTTTTGCCGATTTTTTTGAGATAATCCTCGGAGACTACCAGCACGGCCGCTGCGCCGTCGGTCATCTGGGATGAGTTGCCAGCGGTAACTGTTCCGGTGGCCTTGAAAGCCGGTTTCAGCTTGCCCAGACCGGCAGCGGTTGTGTCACCACGAACACCGTCGTCAGTATCGACCAGTTCCCTGTTCCGCTTCATCTTCCCATTCACCAGGTTGCAGCTCTCGGTCTCCACCGAAATGATTTCATCCTTGAATTTTCCCGCTGTTATTGCGGCGGCGGCCTTGGCATGGCTGGCGGCGGCAAAGGCATCCTGCTGCTCGCGGGTGATGCCGTACTTGTCGGCTACCAGTTCCGCAGTAATCCCCATCGAGGCGAAGGCTTCCGGCCAGCTGGCCATCAGTCCGGGGTTGGCGCTGTATTTGCTGCCACCCATCGGGATCATGCTCATGCTCTCGGCGCCGCCGGCAATGATGCAGTCGGCAAATCCGGCCATGATCCGCTCTGCTGCTGAGGCGATCGTCTGCAGGCCGGAGGAACAGAAGCGGTTAACCGTCTGGGCCGGGACTTCAACCGGCACGCCGGCTTTCATGGCGGCCACACGGGCAAAGTTCATCCCCTGTTCCCCCTCCGGAAAAGCGCAGCCGATGATGATGTCTTCAACGTCTTTCGGGTCTATTCCGGTTCTGTCAAGCAGCCCCCTGATGGCGGCTGCGGCCAGGTCATCCGGCCGGACATCTTTCAATTTCCCTTTTTTCGCCCGGCAGCCGGGGGTGCGGTAGGCGGCCAGAATATATGCGTTTCTCATTGTGTCCTCCGTTGATGTATGTGTAGGGGCGAATCTTGTATTCGCCCAATCTTGTATTCGACTTCGCTGTGGGCGATCACAAGGATCGCCCCTACAGATGCCACATTAATTCCGCAGCGGTTTGCCTTTCTTCAGCATATGTTGAATGCGCTCCAGAGTCTTCTTCTGCCCGCACAAACGGACAAAGGCTTCCCGCTCCAGATCAAGCAGATATTCTTCGGTAATCAGGGTGCCGGCCGGGACATCGCCGCCGGTGATGACTTCGGCGACCATGCCGGCCAGATACTGGTCATATTCGGAGATGAAACCGCCCTGCTGCATATTCCAGAGCTGCGACTTGATCGAGGCGGCTACACTTCGACCGGGCGCTTTCAGGTCGGTCAACGGGCGGGCAGGGCGGTAGTTGGCGGCCAGAGCAATAGCTTTCAGCTTGGCGTCGTGAATGCGTTTGTCGATATCCATTGTGATGGCATCTCCCTGCCGCATGAAGCCCATCGGAATCAGTTCGGCGGCCGACATGCTGACCTTGGCCATGGCAATATTCATGAAATTCTTGAAGATAAAGGGAGTTGCGTCCATCTCGTACTCTTCGGCCAGCTTGATGGCTCTGATCGCCATCTCCTTGGTGCCGCCCCCGGCCGGGAGCAGGCCGACGCCCAGCTCAACCAGTCCCATGTAGGTTTCGGCATGCGGGATGATGGCATCGGCGTGCAGGCAGGTTTCACAGCCGCCACCCATGACCAGATTGTGCGGGGCTGCTACGACCGGGATCTTTGAGTATTTGATCGCCATCATGGCTTTCTGGAAACCTTTGACCGTCATGGCGATCTCATCGAAGGCCCCTTCGGCAACAGCCATTACCAGCAGCATCAGGTTGGCTCCGGCCGAGAACATCTGCCCTTCGTTGGCAATTACCAGGCCGATACCATCTTCCTCGGTGCGTTTTATCGCTTTATGCACCATGGAAAGAATCTCACCGCCGATAGCGTTCATCTTGGTATGGAACTCCAGGCAGAATACGCCATCTCCCAGATCTATCACGGAAGCGCCGCTGTTTTTTTCTACGCCCCTGTTATTTCTTTTCAGAATTGACAGACTGATATGCTCCGGTTTCTGCGGAACTTCACGGTATGTGGCGGTAAGAACACAATAGTAGTAGTTCCGTCCATTCTCGAATTTGTAGAAATGCTCGATAGTTTTAAGTCCGGCCGGAACCTGCACGCCGTCCTTTTCGGCTCGCTCTACAAAGTAGGCCACACCGATGGCGTCCAGCATCTCAAAGGGGCCAATCTCCCAGTTGAATCCCCATTTCATGGCGTTGTCGATGTTGACGATATCGTCGGCAATCTCCGGAATCCGGTTGAAAGTATAGATCAGGGTGTCGCGCATGTTGATCCAGGCGAACTGAGCCGCCTTGTCATTGGCAGTTATGAGTGCTTTCAGGCGCTTGGCCGGATCGTCGATTCCCTTGGCGGCCTCAATCGAGGCAAACTTGGGGCGCTGTGAGGGGACGTATTCACCGGTCTTGTAGTCATAGTAGAAAAAATCCTGCCCCTTCTCGCCTTTGACTTTCTTGAAAAAGCCCTGCTTGCTCTTGTTCCCCAGCAGCCCTTTTGTAACCATGTCACCCACAAAATCGGGAAATTTGAAGATGTCGCGCTGTTCGTCATTGACCAGCAGTTCATAAGAGTTGCCGGCTACATGCCGGAGCGTGTCGATGCCGACCAGATCGGCGGTACGAAAGGCCGCGCTCTTGGGGCGGGCGGTGGCCGGACCGGCCACGGCATCCACCTCTTCAACCGTCATGCCGCTCTCCATCATAGTACGGATGCAGTTGCAGATGGCATACACGCCGATCCGGTTGGCGATGAAGTTGGGGGTGTCCTTGGCGTAGACGATGCCCTTGCCGAGTCGTTTGGAAATAAAATCCGCCATAAAGGAGGTCACGGCCGGATCGGTGTATGTACAGTTGACAATCTCCAGGAGGCGCATATAGCGGGGCGGGTTGAAGAAATGCGTCACCAGAAAGTTCTTGCGGACGTTGTCCGACAGGCATTGGGCCATTTCGTTGACCGACAGACCGCTGGTGTTGGTGGAGAGAATGGCGCCAACCTTCAGGTTCGGCACGACTTTTTCGGTGAAGAGCTTCTTCTTGATCGCCATGTTTTCGATAACAACCTCGACGACCCAGTCGCACTCCTTCAGCTTCGACATGTCGTCGTCAAAATTGCCGACTTCGATGTTGGCCGCATAGCCGGTCAGAAAGAAGGGGGCCGGCTTCATCTTGATCAGCCCGTCCTTTCCGGCTGTGGCGATACGGTTGCGCACGCGGCTGTCGGCGATTGTCAGGCCGGCTGCCGTCTCGGCGACGCTTGGCTCGCGCGGCACGATATCCAGCAAAAGCACCTGAATTCCTGCGTTGGCCAGATGTGCGGCGATGGTCGCACCCATCACGCCCGCTCCGAGAACTGCTACCTTGTTAATCTGTTTCATTATTTTCCTCCGTATCCGAAATGGCGTGTTTTACTTCAGTTGCTGTGGTCTATATACATATCTTCAATTCTGTGCTTGTACTTTTCGTAAATAACCTTCCTTCTCAGCTTCAGTGTCGGGGTCAGTTCGCCACCTTCAATTGAAAAATCGTGTGGAATCAGCACAAACTTCTTGATCGTTTCATAAGGGGCCAGCCGGTTGTTAATATCGGCCAGTCTCTGTTCGAATAATTTTTGAATCGGTTCGTGCATGACCAGATCGTCAAGTTCGTAGTAATGAATGTGTTTCTCTTTGGCAATCTCCAGCAGTCGCTCCAGGTTCGGTACGATCAAGGCGGTCAGATATGGTTTGCGATCGCCGTAGACATAGGCCGATGAGACATATTTATCCATCTTGAGTTCGTTCTCGATCGGCTGTGGCGCAATGTTTTTACCACCAGCCGTAATGATAAGTTCTTTCTTGCGGTCAGTAATAAACACGAAGCCGTCTTCAATATGTCCTATATCACCGGTCTTGAACCAGCCATCCTGAATCGCCTCGGCGGTGGCGACCGGGTCGTTGTAGTATCCGAGCATGATCTGCGGCCCTCTGACCAGAATTTCTCCATCCTCGGCAATTTTGAATTCTGTTTTTTCAAGTGCGACCCCGACGGAACCGAAACGGATATGCTCAAAATTATTGAAACAGAGAGCCGGACTTGTTTCCGTCAGGCCATATCCTTCAAAAATCGGGATACCGATGACCCAGAAGAACTCGTTGATGTTTTTGTCGAGCGGCGCCCCGCCAGAGCAGAACAGCTTCATGTTGCCGCCGAATTTTGCTCTTATCTTGCTGAATACCAGACGGTCAGCCAGTGCATACTGCATGTTCAAGAGCGTCGTGGGCTGCTTGTGTATATAGGTTGCGTCGATGTATTTTTTTCCGACTTCAACCGCCCAGTGGAAAAGGTTCTTTTTGACGGCAGGCATCTGGTGGGCGTTTTCAAAGATGCGATGATATATTTTCTCAAACAGCCGTGGGACGCAGACCATCACTGTCGGCCGGATTTCCGCCATATTCTCCGCGACTTTTTCGATACTGTCCGCAAAGGCCATCAGAGCGCCGTTGCGGATGGTCATGTAATAGCCGGCCGTTCTTTCAAGGATGTGGCTCAAGGGGAGGAAGCTGAGCAGGACGTCGTTCTGATCTATGGCGCCGCTCTGCTTGGTGAGGTATTCAGTGTTGGTCAGAATATTAGCGTGAGAAAGCATGACACCTTTTGGCACCCCGGTAGTTCCGGATGTGTAGATCAGCGTCAGCATGTCCTCCGGCTTCACCTGGTCAATTATCGCTTCGATTTCCTGTTTCTCTTCTGCGGTGATCGGAGAATCGATCTCGGAGAGTTGGTAGAAGGTGGTCACCAGCAGCGCCGGATCACCCAGGAAACGTTCGAATGAAACCACAAGCTCCACTCCCGGAATGGAAGCCCTTACTTTCAGGAGCTTGGAGTATTGAAACTTTCCGGAGACAAATACAATTCTGGCTCCGGAATGATTGATCGTGTATTCGATCTGCTCCGGCGTGTTGGTCGGATATATCGGGACCGTGATACCTCCACAACACAAAATCCCCATGTCGGCAATCACCCATCCGGCCCGGTTCTCAGACAGAATTGCAATCCTGTCGCCCTGCTTGACGTTCATTTTGCGGAGTCCCCTGGCAACCATCAAGGCCCGCTCGTAGAAGTTCTCATAGTCAAGCGTTACAAATTCGCCCTGCTTGCGGTATTTCAGCGCCAGTCTGCTGCCGAATTCTTTTGCATTGCTCCTGAGCATGTCAGGTATGGAGCGATAATATTTGCAGCTCATAAGTCCACCTCCACGATACTTCGTTTTTTTGCAAGCTACATCTACTTGACGTTCATGTCAAGTATAATTTTATTCTATTTTTGTTTTGTGTTCGCGTGTTGCCACAATTTTATCACCCTTTTTGTGTTGCGCAATATCTTGAGATGTTTTTGATTACTGTTGTTGTCGTTCTGTCTGTCGCAGGCTGGAATAATTGTACAATCCTTATTGAAGCCTGGACACAGTTTCAGATGCGCGCACAGTACCGGTGGCGCAACATTCCGATAACAGGCAGTAATTTCATATAATACATATGCAGTTCGTTTTGGTGCCGCAATGGATATTCCGTGGGCCCGGATGAAAAATAATATATTTGAACAGGCCGGATTTTGTTCTTGACATGTGCGTCAAGGTGTCATAGTTTGTCAAAAAATACTGTTCTATAATTTAAATAACGAGTAAGTTGGCTGTGAAATAACATCTAATGGTGCTTCGTTTAAACAAGCGCGTAAGCAGGTACTATCAATCAGAGTCAGTGACAATGAATGGGGGGTGATCCGGAATTGCGCACTAACAAGAAGCGCATCTGTTTCAGAGGACATGAGGGATGCATTGAGGATGTACATGCAGGGTAAAGCAGAACACAAATACGGAAAGGAGCTTTGAAATGAAAAACAAACTGGTTCTCACGTGTATACTGGCGACTCTGGCGGGGACAGCTCCCCTGGCCACGGCGGCAGGGCTGAAAGTGAATGAACAGGGAACAAAAGCCATGGCGATGGGCAATGCTTTTGCCGCCCAGGCTGACGACCCTTCCGCGCTTTTCCATAACCCTGCCGGAATCGCGTTCCTGAAAGGGACGCAGGTCAGCCTTGGCTCAACAACGATTTATGTGCCGCCTACCGAGTTCAGCGGCACGACCCCGCTCAGCGGCAACGCTCCCGGCCCGGGTCTCGGCAGCGCATCGGTATACGAAAAGTCCAAAAGGGATATTTTCATAGCCCCTTCTTTGTATGCGACTCACACGTTCGAAAAACTGCCGCTCTCAATTGGACTGGCGGTAAACGCGATTTATCCGCTGGCAAAAAGCTGGGACGACAGCAGCGCCTTCCGCGCCGAGGTTATGAATATTGCCGTCAAGCCGATCAATTTTCAACCAACGGTCGCCTACCGTTTTGATGACTGGAATCTGGCGATAGCGGCCGGTCTCGACATTACCCACGCCATAGTCACGATGCAGAAAATGGCCTATGCACCCAATCCCGCAATTCCGACCACGGCCTACGAACTTGGCAATCTGGGACTTGACGGAACAGCTACAGATGTGGGCTGGAACGCCGGCCTGAAGTGGAAGCCACTGCCGAATCTCTCTCTTGGTATTGCCTACCGGAGCGAGATTGAACTTAAGATTGAAGGCACAGCCAACTTTCTGGCCACTTCACAGGCCGGTTTTAACATGATCGGAATGTCAGCGGCCTTTACCTCTCCCAGTTCCAGGGCCAGGGTCACCTCTTCCGTGAGCAGTACAATTACGCTTCCCGACAGTCTTGGCATCGGTATTGCCTGGCAGCCGACCGACAAGCTCACTCTGGAATTCGATGTCGAGCGAACCGGGTGGAGCTCAATGAAAAATCTGGAGTTCAAGTTCGGCGGATCGCAGTTTGCCAACTTCAACAACAAGCCGAAGCCGCTCAACTGGGAAGATGTCTGGTGCTACAAGTTCGGCGGCCAATATGCCCTGACAAAAAATATCGACCTGCGGGCCGGTTATATGTATGACACCAACCCCATACCCGATTCTACGCTGGGTCCGGTTCTCCCGGATTCAAACCGTCACAGCTTCAGTATCGGGCAGGGTTTCCACGGTGAAATGTTCTCGCTGGATCTGGCCTATATGTTGACCCTCTTTGACGACAGAACGGTCAGCAACCAGGACATGGCGGCACTGACCGGCGCTAACGGCACATACAAGAGTACTGTCCATCTCTTTGGCGGTTCTGTGACCGTCAGGTTCTAGGCAGCTGTGCTTTTGAGTGCCGGCAGGCATGCTGATCAAGGCAGAGCCACGACAGCTAACAGGCTATCAATTACATAAACGAAATCAGAGAGGTAATGCCATGAAAGCAAGTATTATGAGACTTCTGTTATATCTCAGCTTCATACTGGTGACAGGTTGTTCCAGCACGGATCCGTCCGGAACCAACAACTCCAGTAATATCAGCGGCAATCAGGTGGTTTTCAACCCCTCCACCGGAGACATCCCCCTGCCGAACGTCCTGGCCACAGCAACCGCCAAGGACCCGATCACACAGTATGTTAACGCGTCAGGCAGCGTGGTCGCACGTCCGGCCAACACACCCATGACTCCACCGGAGGCTCTGGCATATGTTAATCTGCGTGAAGTCGGCAACACCAATGCCGTTGCCGGTGTAAATGCGCCGATCTACATCAGATTCACCAGTCCGGTTGATGCCGCCACAGTAACAGCCGCCAACATAAAGGTGTTCCAGATTACACCGGACTCCAGCAGTTCGTCGGCCACAGAAAACAACCCCCTGGGTTTCAGCGACGTAACCGGAATGTTCACCCTCAAGTATACGGCGGGAAGTACGGATCTTTTCCTGTTCCCCAACTTTCCAATGCTGCCGGGTACCCGCTATCTTTACATGGTCAGCAACCGGGTGAAGGACGTCGCCAGCGGCACGCCGGTAGTCAGCTCTGCATATTTCGATATGCTTAAGTCCAAATATGAACTGGTTGGTCCGTTTGCGGCACTGGAAGCGATCAGAGCCAACGTCATGAGCGGGGCAAATATCAAGTTTTCAGGTTATGCCAAAGTCATGGATGATCTGATTACAGCCGCCAAAGCAGCCAGCCGCGATGAAATAGCCTTGATGGGGCGTTTTATCACTACCGGGGCCGGTTTTACTCCGACCGATGCAACAAATTCCGCCACTATGATTCCGGTAGAAAGCGCACTGCGTTCCTTTGCCGCCGGAGCAGCTCTGGGCGGTCTTCCCGGAAAAACCTGGACCAACACTTTTTCTGGGGTAGCTACTCTGCCTCCTGCCGCCTACTGGGGCGCAATTCCGGGAGCAGGAACAGCTCCTGCTACGGTTAGTTCGGTAGTTACCGGTTCGCTCAACAGTGCAGAACTCTCCATCGATCCGGTAGTAGCCACAGCCAACGCCGCGACTATGGACCTGAATGCAGTTGCAGGCGCCTACAACCCGGCTGCCGGTGTGGTACAGGGTTTCCGCAGCGGAGCCAACCTGACCGGTTTTTACCATGTCCCAAGAACAGTGCCATTCGTATACCTCACCCCAACGGCTCCTAACGTCAAGGTGATTTTCTTTCAGCACGGTATTACCGGGCAGAAGGAACAAGTTGTAGCCGTAGCTGGTTCGCTTACTGCAGCCGGATATGCCGTAATGGCGATTGATCTTCCGCTGCACGGGGCATTGGCTGTTACCGGCCACGCTACCGGCGACCTGTGGGGGCAGGACTTCATGGCGGTCGGCGCTCCGCTGGCAACTCGATCCAACATTCAGCAGGCCGCTTTCAACCTGCATCGCCTAGAACTATCGCTGAAAACCGGGGCGCTGGTCGCCGCCGGTGTGACAGGCGCTCCACCGACCGAAATAAAGTATGTCAGCTTAAGCCTGGGTTCAATCGTAGGCGCCTACTATCTGGCCGGCAATACTACCTTGAATTCGGCAGGGTCGTTGCCTCTTCCATACAACCAGACAACCCTGAACAGTGACATGAAGGGCTTCCTGAGCGTTCCGGGCGGCCGTACCGCCTATCTGATCCAGAACAGCCCAAGCTTCAGCCCGAGTGTAAATGCCGGTCTGGCTGCAAAGGGTGTCGTAACCGGGTCCCCCACCTATCATAACTTCTTCCAGGTGACCCAGTCCGTAGTTGACCCGGTTGATCCGGCTACCATGACTACACCGCTGGCAAGCGGCCTGCCGTCAAGACTCTCCGGGCGTATTGCCATCCAGGAGGCGGTTGGTGACACTGTCATTCCGAATGATAATACCCGCTACTTCGGTAACGCCCTGGGCGGACGTGAAGTGCTTGGAGCGGCCGGCGCGGCAGTCGGTCCGGCTTTCAAACAGCTGGGTTATCGCGGAGCAGCGACCGCTCGCATTCCTTCGTCGTTCATGCTTACCCTGACAGGCGGCGTTCCTGCTGCCAAGACGGACTTTGCAGCTCTGAACGCTTCGGGTGCAGCTGCACCTTCTGAAGGTTACTTCCAGTTCGACCAGGCTGCAATTAATCACGGTTTCCTGATTGATCCGCGGGCATCCGCCGCCAACACCGGCTTTGCCCAGTCGCAGATGGTTCAGTATCTGCTGTACGGCGGCATTGTTGATCCCACCTCCGGAGCCGGAAAACAGGTAATTGGCGCTGCTGTGCCGTCAGTCGCCAATGACATCCGCTTGCCGGCGGTGCTGAAGATATTCGGTTATTAATTTCACCCGTCATTTAGCTTGACAGGCCCGGCAGGTTCCAATGACCCGCCGGGCCCCATTTCCTGAAATTATGAGGTAATTTGATGCACGAAGAAATATTCAAATCTTTACAGAACAGTTATCAGAAGGGGGTATTCAGTGTCCCAACGACATTTTATTTCTCTGTTGATGACCTGAAGAAGACGCTGATTCTGGATGGAGAAGGGTGTCGTATTGAAGATGGCAAAACGGTTGAAGATGCCGATTGCGTCTGTAAAACCAGTGCAGAGATGTTTAACAGGATCTGGAACGAGGGGTACCGTCCCGGAATCATGGATTTCATGGGTGGCGCCATCAAATCAAATGCGCCGCAATTATTGCAGCAGCTGTTGAAGGCCTTTGGCAAGTAGGCGAAACTTGCAACAGTACCCCATCCCCATCCTTGCCTTCCCCTTGAAGGGGAGGGTTAGGGTGGGGATGGGGGGAGTAAATGCACAAAAAAGGGGCTCCGGAAATTCCGGCGCCCCTTTTTGACTTGAACGAGACAAATGGATTATTTCTTCTTCTTGGCAGCCTTGGCTTTCAGGTCTTTCAAACCTTTGCCGGGGCTGAACTTGCCGGAAGTCTTTGCTGCAATCTTGAGGGGCTTGCCGGTCTGCGGGTTGCGGCCGGTGCGGGCTTTGCGGGTAACTGCCGAAAAGCTGCCGAAACCAACCAGGGTAACTTTGTCGCCGGCTTTCAAGGCATCAGTTGTAGAAGTGATGAATCCGTTAAGTGCCAGCTCAGCCTGTTTTTTGGTGATGCCTGCTGCTTCTGCCATCTTTGCTACGAGATCCGCTTTTTTCATGTTGCCTCCTTTTTGTTGGTGAAATTGCTGAAAACGATGTTTTGCACTTTAGCAACTTTTATATGAGTTTCAACTAAAATCTTTCATATCGGCCGTTTTATCAAAAAAAACTGCTCTCAGACGGGAATTATTCGACCTCATCGCCTCCTGAACGGCGAACCCCCATCAGATAAGCGACTACAAACTCCTCCAGCGCCCCATCCAGAACTGCGTCAGGATTGCCGGATTCGACTCCGGTACGCAGATCCTTGACCATTTTGTAGGGATGCAGTACGTATGATCTGATCTGGCTGCCCCAGCCGATATCCTTTTTCTCAGCGGCTATCTCGGTTGCCTTGGCGTTGCGCTCCTCAACTTCACGTTCATAAAGCTTGGCACGCAAAACCTTCATGGCGGTGGCCCGGTTGGATATCTGGCTCCGTTCTGCCTGACAGGCGACTATGATACCACTTGGAATATGGGTAATACGTACGGCAGAGTCGGTGGTATTGACATGCTGACCGCCGGCTCCGCCGGAGCGGAATGTGTCCACTCTCAGGTCGGCATCGCTGATTTTTATGTCGATGTCATCTTCTTCAATTTCAGGGAAGGCGTACATTGAGGCAAAGGAGGTGTGTCGTCTGGCATTACTGTCAAACGGCGAGATACGCACCAGGCGGTGTATTCCGGCTTCAGCCTTGAGGTAGCCGTAAGCGTATTCACCGCTGACGCTGATCGTGGCCGATTTGAGCCCGGCCTCGTCACCGGCCTGGAACTCGGTGATGGTGGTCTTCCACCCTTTCTTCTCACAGTAGCGCAGATACATGCGCAGAATCATCTCGGCCCAGTCCTGTGACTCGGTTCCGCCGGCGCCGGGATTGATGGTAACAAAGCAGGAGTTGCGATCATGCGGTCCGGACAGCATGCGCTGGAACTCCGCCGCAGCCACAGCCTGTGCCAGCTTGTTTGCCATCTCTCCGGTCTCTGCCAGGGTGTCGGCATCCTGTGCCTCTTCACCCAGATCGATCATGACGCGGACGTCATCAGCCTGACGTATGAGGTCATCCCAGGCTTTAACGATTTTTTCAAGAGCCGTCCGCTTTTTGATGATATCCCTTGATTTTGACGTGTCATCCCAGAAACCGGGAACAGCCATGATCGATTCAATCTCCAGAATCGATTCGCGTTTGGCATCTATGTCAAAGTGACCCCCGAAGCTTGGCGATCCGTTCTTCACAATCCTGCAATTTGGCAATTTCTTCACGAAACATGGGGTACTCCTTGTTTTTAGTAACTGTTGTCAGCTTTCAGCTATCAACTGAGGCTCTTGCAAAAGTCAAAAAAAAGTCCCCTCCCCCCTGGCGGGGGAGGGTTAGGGTGGGGGGGAGGTTGCCATGATATCAGCAAGTTGCACCTTCACCCACCCCCCAACCCCCTCCCGTCAAGGGAGGGGGAGCCTGTTTTCAAGACTTTTGCAAGAGTCTCAGCTATCTTTTCTACGCTTAGACCATGCAATTGCGGCTATACCGACTGTCAGCAGCAGACAGAGCCAGGCCGGGGCATCCCCGATTCTCAAGTACAGTGATTCTCCGCTGCCGGGCTTTACCTCTCCGGTGCGGTAACCTTCCACAAAAAGGGCGGTCATGCTGCGGATGTGCCCATTCTGGTCGACGATGGCTGTAATCCCGGTGTTGGCGGCACGAATCAAGGGGGTGCGGGTCTCGACGGCCCTGAAAACGGCAATGGAGAGATGCTGATAGGGTGCCGAGGAACGGCCGAACCAGGCATCATTAGTAATTGCCACCAGAATTCTGGCGCCGGCTTGTACGTATTTTCTGGCCAGTTCCGGGAATATTACCTCGTAACAGACCTGGGTGCCCAGTTTTGTGCTTCCGACATCCAGTGTGACGGCCTGCTGGCCGGGGGCGAAATCCCCGATTCCCACCACCAGCTTGTTTATGAAGGTCAAGACGCTTCCCAGCGGCACGTATTCGCCAAACGGGACCAGATGCAGCTTGTCGGCCCGTCCTGTTGTCTCTCCGCTGGGTGACAGCATGAATGCGCTGTTCAAGTAGGTGCTTTTTCCGTCCCGCAGCTCATGGGCCGGACTGCCGAGCAGAAGATGCGAGTTCAGCTCTCTGGCCAGATTTCTGATTCGCTCTGCCTGAAATGCTTCATCCTGAAAGAAAAACGGAACGGCGCTTTCCGGCCATACGATCAGGTCTACAGCGCCTTTGGCGGCCTCACGCGTCAGACGTTCATAAGTGTCAACGGTCTTTTCTCTGAATTCGGGGCTCCATTTGACATCCTGCGGAATATTGCCCTGTATCAGGGCTACCCGCAGAGGTCTATTGTTGTCGTTGTCCTCCGGATTGTTCAAACGACTGAAACCGTAAAACAGGGTGCCGGTGAGTAATAGCAGCAGAACCAGGGCGCTTTTTAGCGGATAATGAACACCTGATCCGGAAACCGCCCGGACAGCGCGGTACAGTACGATATTAGCCAGCACAATCAATAGTGTTATGCCGTAGACCCCCGCTAGATCGGCTATCTGGATCAGCGGCAGGGTTTTGAACTGGGAGTGCCCCAGCATGGCCCAGGCAAAGCCGGAGAAAAGGAACGAGCGGACAAAGTCAAACGCGATCCAGGCCACCGGAAGGGTAAAGGCGGCCTTGATTCCGGCCATCTCTCCCAGCCGGGCGATGCAGGTGCTTAAACCGTAGAACAGCGCCAGCCAGAGCACCAGCAACAGGTAGACCGGAACACTGACAGCCCAGGGCAGATGGCCGTACTGGGTAAATACAATATTCAGCCAGTAAAGGATGATTGCGTAGGCCGTTACCCCGCAGGTCATACCGATGCGCAAGGCGGTGCGTGGTGTGCTTTCCTCCAGCGCCATCAGCATCGGAATCAGAGCAATCCAGGCCAGAAACGAAAGTCCGGGGGTTGGGAAGGAGAGGGCGATCAAAACTCCGGAAGCGATCGACAGCAATCCGCGGCGGTCGCATATCAAAGCGATATATGATGATAGCAGACGGAGTATCACTCGTTGCCTTGAGTTTCAGAGCTGATGTAGCTGGACCTGTCGATAAATACCTTTTTGATTTTCCGTTCGTCGGCGTCAATAACGGTCAACTGCAGCCTTCCGCAATCAATTACATCACCAATGGCCGGGATCTGGCCGGTCAGGTGGAAAATCAGCCCCCCCACCGAATCAAAGTTGCCTCTTTCGATCGCTATCCCGAGCTGCTCTTCCAGTTCTTCCACAGACATGCGGGCATCAGCTGTTATTGAACCATCCGGGCTTACGGTGAACAAGGCTTCTTCGCGATCATACTCGTCCTGTATGTCACCAACGATCTGTTCCAGCAGGTCTTCAATGGTTATCAGCCCGGACGTCCCGCCATATTCATCTATCACAATCGCCAGGTGAACCCGCTTGCGCTTGAACTCCTGCAGCAGTTCCTCCAGATTCTTGGTCTCTGGGATGAAATAGGGCTGCCGCATCAGCGAGCGGATCTGCACCCGCTCCTCGACATCTCCCCAGCTTTTAAGAAGGTCCTTGGCGTAGAGCAGCCCTACAATATTGTCGATGGTATCTTCAAAAACCGGTATCCGGGAATGTCCGCAGGCGATGATCGTGTCAAGCAGTTCGTGAATGGAGGCATCGACAGCGACACAAGCCATGTCGGTGCGCGGCACCATGATTTCGCGGACAACAGTTGAGCCCAGCGAAAAAATAGAGCGGATCATCTCGCTCTCTTCCTCGTTAACCAGCCCATCTTCCTCGGACGCTTCGATAAATTCGTTGATCCCGTCTTCAGTGATTCTCTTGCGTCCGGTCATCAGCCGTCTGGCCATCTCGAAAAAACCTGATTTCCTGCTACTGCCTTCCTCCACTACGTTTCCTCCGCTCATTTAATCAATGAATGATAGTCAGGTTGCATTCAACGCCCCAGCCTTCTTTAGAGCCCTGAATATCTGCTGTTCCTTATGCTCCATTTCTTTTGCGGCCGCTTCTCCGCTCCGTTCGTGGTCATAGCCGCACAGGTGCAGGATGCCGTGCAGCAGCAGAAAAACCAGGCGTTCGAAAAACTCCATACCACCTTCTTCAGCTTCCCTGGCGGCCGTGCTGGCCGAGATGATCACATCACCAAGGGCATGCGGGTTAATACCGGAGCAGTCACCCTCCTGAAGCGAGAAAGAGATCACATTGGTCGGCTTGTCTCTGCCAAGGTAATCACGGTTAATGATGCGAATCGAGCGGTCACCCACGATCGAGACGGACAGTTCGGTATCGTCAGTGCATCCCAAGGCGCTTAATATCGCCACCGCTGCTGTTCTTAGCTGTTTTGTCGCTATTGGATGAAGTCTCTGACGGTTGTTCAGTAGTATCTGCACTATGGTTATCTCCGTCCTCGGGTTTTGGTTGTTCGGGACAACATGCTTTAGAGCCGTTTTTTCTTGCTCCTCCGACTTTGTGAACCGGTTCGGGGTAGTCAACGCGATGGTGGAAAATTCCGTTCAGGACACGGTTGAAGCTTTTGGCGATTTCGTGCAGATTTTTGAGCGTTAATTCACATTCATCCAGCTGACCATCAATAAATATATTGTTTATGAGCTTCTGAACCATCCCCTGAATCCGGTCAGGAGTCGGATTTACCAGAGTCCGCGATGCCGCCTCAACACAGTCGGCCAGCATGACGATGCCGGCTTCGCGGGTTTGTGGTTTTGGTCCGGGATAGCGGAAATCCTTCTCTTCGATCGTGTGAGCGTTGGGACCGGCCTGCGACTTGGCGCGCTCGAAGAAAAACTTGATCAGGGCGGTACCGTGGTGTTGACGGATTATGTCGATGATTGGCTGTCCGAGCCGCTTTTCACGGGCCAGTTCGGCCCCTTCCTTGATGTGAGAGATCAGAATCAGGGCGCTCATGCTGGGTGTCAGCTTGTCGTGGCGATTTTCTTCCCCGGCCTGGTTTTCGATGAAATAGAGCGGTTTTGATGCTTTGCCGATATCGTGGTAGTAGGCGGCCACACGTGCCAGCAGCGGGTTGGCATTGATCGATTCAGCGGCGGCTTCAACCAGATTGCCTACGATAACACTGTGATGATAGGTGCCGGGCGCCTTGACCATCAGCTCCCTGAGTATGGGTGTGTTCAGGTTGGCCAGCTCCAGCAGCTTTATGTCGGTAGTGTATTGGAATAGAGTTTCAATGGCAGGAATAAAGGCTGATACCAGCCCGGCGCTGAGGATACCGCTGGCCAGGGCAAATAAAGCTACATAGACGGTCTGTACGCTGAAGAGCGAGCTGCTGAAGGTCTGAAACGACAGTGCCATGGCAAGGCTGACGACCGAGACCTTGAGGCCGGCAGCGTAGATGGTGCTGCGGCTGGTGCAGTGCCTGACGCCGTGAGCTCCTACAATGCCGCTCAGCATGGCGTAGATGACCACCGTCATGTTGCTCTCGAACATGATTCCGAGCAGCGGCGCCATAATTGCACAGCAGACCAGCGCCACTTCCGAGTTGATGAAGATGCGCACTATCATGGCAGTGGCGGCAAACGGAAACAGGTAAAAGTAATTGACCTGATCAATGGCGGGATAGACTGCGCCGATGTTGTGAGTTATCAGAAGAGCGGACTTGAATACAAAGAAGCTGCCGACAATCAGCAGGGAGATAATCAGGATATCCTTGTTGCTCGGGTTGAATTTACGGATGTTCTTGCAGGCAAAGCGGTAAGGAAAATAAAACAGTACCACAATCAGCGAAAAAATACCGGCGGAAGAGAACAGGCGGTTCCCGGCTTGCTGGCTTCCGAAGATGGTATTCAGTTTGTGGGCCTGTTCGGAGCTGATCCGCTCCCCGACTCTGACAATCATCTCCCCTTTTTGAACTTTGAACATGATTGGCCGCATGGACTCCATGGCCGTTTTGCCCCGTAATTCGGAAGCCTCTCGATTGTAGAAGAGGTTTGGCAGGAGAATCCGGGCAATAATTGCGGAAATTCTGCTGTTGTCGGAAGCAGACGCCAGTCCCGTGAATTTCCATCCCATAACTGAACTGCGGGCAGCCCCGATCTCGACCGGTCCGGTGGATGCAACACCGGCGTCAAGCACGCGGCCGTTGTTGTCGATTATTTCAATGCCGTGCCTGGAATCGGTCAGAAAAACCTTGCTGTCCAGAATGATCTGACGCTGGTACAGGTCGGCCAGCAGTTTGGCGCAATCCTTCAGAAAATCCTTGTCCGATTTGACTCTGGTAAGAGCCTGGATCTCTGATTCACTCAACTCGGTATCCAGAATCGGCACGAGCAACTCGTGCCACTCTTCTGCGCTGACGGTCTGTTTCTCGCCCCGCTCGGAGCGGATCGCGTCGAGGGCCTGTTTCAGCTTGTCAACTATGTAGGCCGGGATCCGGTCGCTTAAATTGTAGATAACCGGAGCGTTGCTACCGGCCTCTTTTCGGCGCTGTTCAGTCAGGGCGCGGTCCTCGACCAGATAGTCCTGTGAGGCGCGGAAATCGGAGGTGGCAATATTCCCCGGTTTAAAGTCCAACAGTGAGAATTGCTGTTTGGGGAGTACTAATATGGTGAGCAGGAGAGCGGTGGAAATCAGCAGAATAAACCTGTTGCGCCGGGAGGTGACCGGATTGGAAAACCTCCTGATAACAGAATCCAGAAGGTTAGACCCCAATTTGCTCAAGTAGGCCAGAGTGTTCTGATCCTGATTGGAACTTGATTGTTCAGGCATAGTTAATTTGTGCCACGAGTGTGTAAGTATTTGAAATAAGTTCCAGATATAGTCTGATTTCGAAAAAGAGTCAATAAAACTTCGACAGGCAAACGGGCGTGGCTACCCGCGGGGGTGTATCTGCTGATGCAGTCTTTTCAGGCGTTCACGGGTGACATGGGTATATATCTGGGTAGTGGCCAGATCGGCATGTCCCAGCATGATCTGAACACTGCGCAGGTCGGCTCCGTTTTCCAGCAGATGCGTGGCGAAGGAGTGCCGCAGGGTGTGGGGAGAGATGTTTTTCCGGATAGCTGCCATCCGGGCCCGTTTCTTGATGATATTCCAGAAGGCCTGGCGGCTCATGGCATCACCCAGGCGTGAAAGAAACAGGTATGGATTCTGGCAGTCAGGATCCTGAAGACGCCGGCATTCGTACAGATAGAGCCCGACTTTCAGGCGCGCCGATTCACCGATCGGCACCAGACGTTCCTTGCTTCCCTTGCCGAACGTCATCAGATAGCCGGAATCAAGGTTGACCTCGCGCAGCTTGAGATTGACCAGTTCGGATACCCGCAGACCTGTGGCGTAGAGCAGCTCCAGCATGGCACGGTCGCGCAGATCCTCGCCTTTTTCGCCCAGACAGGAGGCAAACAGGGCGTCCACTTCCCTGGAATCCAGAAAATGCGGCAGTTTGTGCAGGGTGCGCGGCGCTTCGATTATAGCAGCCGGATTGCAGTCCGCATAATTCTCAATCATCAGAAATTTGTGGAACATGCGGATGGCCGACAGGCAGCGGGCACGGCTGCGTGGGCCGATCTTCAGTTTTTGCAGGTTACCCATGAAGGAAGCAATGTCAGCCGGACCGACGTCGGCCGGTTTCTGTCGGCCCTGTTTTTCAAGGAAATCCAGATAACGCACAAGGTCGCGGCTGTAGGCGCTCTGCGTGTTGCCTGAAAGCCCTTTTTCCACGGTCAGGTAGGATATGAAGAGGTCGAGGTAGTCGTTCATGATAAAAAATATCAGAATTTACGCAGCCAACCTGAATGTCGCATCAATTTCATCCCATGGCACGTAGAAATGACCGCTGGTATCCTTTTCCACTAACCCCAGCCGCTCCATGGTTTTGACATCGTCAAAGACATTGCGGTATTGGCGGTGCAGATGCTTTGCCAGAGCGTTGATACTGGCGTGCCCCATGCGGCGTAGTTCGGCCAACAGTTCAAAGCGTTTGGGGGTCAAGTGCTTGAGAAGTGATGGCAGATCGTCAAAATAGAGCCGTTCGACCGGTTTATCCGGCAACCAGCCGTCATCAATCCGGCCGGCCAGCTCTTTTAGCTCGTCAAAGAACTCCTTGTCGCTCTTGATCCCGATTTTAATATCCCGTTTTTCTTTCATGTCGATCACATCCTTTCGATGTCCGCTTCAAAGTCTTCGACGAGTTTGCGCAAGGTAGAAAAGGTGTAGGGCTCTTCACTGTCGGCAACATGCCGATGGTCCCCTTTGCCACGCTCGTTGTCGTAGCGGACGATGCAGCTGCCATCAGGCTGGCCGTAGAAAAGGCGGTATTTATAAGGATGTGCGCTACCGGGAAGCGGTTCGGACAGATGCCAGATAACCACCTCGACAATCCGGCCGCCCCGTTCCTTCTTGTATCTGATAATTTTCCGCGCCGTCCCCATTACCACCTCTTAGGCTATATGTTTTTAGATAACATATGACGTGATGTTTTTCAAACAATCATTTTACAGTCCGGGAAATTGCTGCCGCTGATCGGTTCATTGCCGTTTATGAGCAGGAGCTATCGTTAAATTAGGGGGTGCGCATAATTAATCATAATTTATCAAGCAATGACGCTCTGACATCATTTCAGTCTGATCCTAGCGATCCTCACCATCCAGACCGACATAGTGAGCAAAATGCAGGTCGGTGTTGTGCTTGTAGCCTTTGTAATATTTTGCGGCGATCAGATTGATGAGCGGATCGCTCAGGCCGTTTAAAAAGGCATAATTGCTGTTGTCCTGAAGATGGTGCCTGGCATGGTGCCTCTTCGACAGCAACAGCCCGTACATGCCCAGAAAATCTACAATCGGAGATGTGGAGCTGTGGCAGAGGTAATGGGAGACCTCGGCAAAGGATGAAAGAATCCCGATATACACCAGGATGTGCAATGCAACCGGATTCAGTCCGGGGACTCCAGCCAGCAGCAGGACGGCCAGCAGATATCCCGCCAGCCAGATTTTCGATCCGCTCTCCATGAAATAGACAACCAGCAGGTTGTGCTTCCGGTACTGCGGGATCTTGTGGTGCATGTGGAAATTGGCGATCAGCGGGCCGACCGGCGAATTGTAGCGGTCGTTGTTATCCATGTACATGTGGACCAGACCGTTGACAAAGTCGGTGATGACATAGGCCAGTATTAAAGCGAGAATTTGCTGTCCGACACCGATTGATTGCGGCCAGACCCGATTGAGCAGATACAGCTGCAGAGAGACATTTATAATCGAGACAGCCAGGCCGAAAGCTTTGTATCTGCTCCTGGAATTATAGTGTTCCATGGCTTCGTTGAACTGTTGTTGTTTGGCTGACAGCTCCACAGGCGGAGTCCCTTCAGAAAATCAGCAGATGCAGCACTCCCCGGAACACAATACCAACTGCCGCCCCGAATATGGCCGGCCTGACTACTGATGTGCAGCGGGCGCCGGCCGAAACCAGAACCGCCACGCCGACTATGTCGCAAGGATTGATGATAAAACCGGCCATGCGGTTCAACTCCTGAACGGTTATGGCGCCCTCTTTGACAAGGTTGAGTGTGACTCCCATCATGGCGGTGCCGCCGGCCAGATATTTTGTAGCGATCGGCAGCACGGCCACAGCCGGGAAGCCGATCAGGCCGAAAAGCGGCTTCAGCAGGGTTTCCAGCCCGGCAATCGCACCGGTAGCCTTGAGGACATTCACCACGAAGATGGCCAGAATCAGCATCGGAATCGCACCAAGAATGACCTGCAGCGCCTCCTGGCCGCCGCCGATCATGGCACTGAGCGTCGAGGTATTGCGAGCCTTGTCAGCAGACGGATCTAATCCGGCGGTGTCGGGATCATCCTCTCCAATCGAACGGGCAAATATGTAGTACGTCATGGCCGCCGATATAAGTCCGCCGGCCACGGAAGTCGCCATGATAACCCCCAGGTTCAGGCCGACCGCCACCAGTGGAAACACGGCGTTGGCCTGCGACATGCTGCAGAGCATGGCCAGAGTAGCGGCAATTCTGCGTTTGGCGGTGTTGTCCTTCTCCATGATGGAAAGCGTGGCAACCGGCGCGGCAAAACTGACCAGCAAGAGCTGCAGCATGGCAAATACGCCCGCTCCAGGTACGCCGAAGATCCTCAGAACCGGCCTTATGATGTGCGCAACCAGTGCCAGGAGCCCCTTGGCCTCCGCAAGCTTCATCAGCGCCATCATGATGACCAGCACCGGCAGCAGCACGTACAGCGCCAGTTCAAGAGCGGTTCTTCCGGACTGCAGAACTATTTTTATGAATTCTTCCAAAATGCCACCGCCTCGGTAGTTGTCAGCTGAGCTTCTTGCAAAAGTCCAATGAGTCCCCTCCCCCCTGGCGGGG
>JACRCG010000190.1 GCA_016219145.1 Deltaproteobacteria bacterium
CTGAACTGACGCTGGCGGCTGATGCGCCGCCGGTGCTGACGGTTCCCGAAGATGCCCTGCAAGATCTGGATGGCAAAAAGGTGGTCTTCGTCGCAGAAAATGAGGCTGAATTCGCGGCGCGTCAGGTTCAGACAGGGCGTGCGGCAGGCGGCGCAGTCGAAATCATATCCGGTCTGAAAGAGGGTGAGCGCTATGCGGTCAAGGGAGCCTTCATTTTGAAGTCTGAAATTAAAAAAGGTGAAGTGAAAGACGAACATGGCCATGGAAAATAATCCGTAGGGGCGATTCTTGTAATCGCCCGGAGCCCGGGCAAACACAAGGTTTGCCCCTACATAGAAAGGATTTGCCGATGCTGGAAAAATTAATAGCCTATACCTTGCGGCAGAAAGGAATGGTCATATTCCTTTCGCTGCTGATTATTGTTTTCGGATCGTACTCATATCTGAAGCTACCGATTGATGCTTTTCCGGATGTAACCAACATTCAGGTTGAAGTAGTAAGTCACGCGGATGGTCTGTCGGCCATAGAAATCGAGAGGAACGTAACCCATCCGATTGAAATGTCCATGCGCGGCCTGCCCAACATCGAACAGATGCGTTCGGTTACCAAGTTCGGGCTGTCAATTGTCACCATTGTTTTCAAAGATAGTGTGGACATCTATTTTGCCCGGCAGCTGGTCTTTGAGCGGTTGGCAGAGGCCAGGGAGAAACTTCCCAGGGGGGTTGAGGTCGCTATGGGGCCGATCGGCACGGCCATGGGAGAAATCTATCAATATACCCTCGAAGGGAAGATGCCGGATGACCCGCAACAGAAGATTGCCTGGCTGACCAACCTGAGGACTATTCAGGAGTGGATTGTCACGCCGCAGTTGAAAAGCGTTGCCGGAGTAAACGAGATCAACTCCTATGGTGGGTATTTCAAGCAGTACCAGGTGATTATTGCACCGGAAAAGCTGCTGAAATACGCGGTGACGGTGGACGATGTCTACTCGGCCATCGGCAGCAATAATGAAAACGTAGGCGGAAATCTCCTGGAACGAGGCTCGGACCAATATATTGTCCGCGGGGTTGGGCTGATAAAAAACGTCGGCGACATAGAGACGATTGTCCTGAAATCCCAGGGGGGTACCCCGACTTATATCAGGGACGTGGCGCAGGTAAAGATCGGTGAGGCGGTTCGAATGGGCGCCGCCATGAAGGACGGCAAGGATGAATGCGTCGGCGGTATCGTCATGATGCTGCGCGGCGAAAACAGCCGCGACGTTGTTCGCCGTGTTGCGGTAAAAGTCAGGGAAATGAACGAAAACAACGTGCTTCCGGAAGGGGTCAGGATCGTCCCCTATTACGACCGAAGCGACATAGTCAAGGCCAGCGTCTCAACGGTCAACAAGGCTCTGATCGAGGGCTCAATACTGGTTCTGATCGTGCTGTATCTGCTTTTGAACAGTTTCCGGGGCAGTTTTGTTGTTCTTATCGCCCTGCCGCTTTCACTGCTGGCAACATTCATTGTCATGAAACTGGCCGGTATAACCGCAAACCTGATGTCACTCGGCGGTCTGGCCATTTCAATCGGCATGATCATTGACACGACCATCATTCAGGTGGAAAACGTCCAGCGTCATTTGAGCGAAGAGGGTGGACAGCATCCCAGGCTGGTGACCGTGCTGAAAGCGGTCATGGAAGTCAGAAAGCCGAGCATCTTCGGCGAACTTATTATTGCTCTGACCTTTATTCCGATACTCTCCCTGGAAGGGATCGAAGGCAAAATGTTCGGGCCGTTGGCCGTAACGGTAGCGATAGCACTGCTTGCGTCCCTGTTTCTCTCTGTGTTTGTAATCCCGGTGCTCTGTATCATCTTCCTGAAACCGCACCCGGAAAAGGAGAGCTTTATCATGAAGCATGCCGGCAGGCTCTATCTGCCGCTGCTCGAATATGCCATGAACTCCAAACGCGTGGTCCTGACTGTTGCCGGTGTTCTCCTGATCGCTTCGCTATTTCTGGTAACACGCCTGGGAACGGAATTTATTCCGGTCATGGACGAAGGCTCGTTTGACATGGACGTGTCAATGCTCCCCGGTGTTTCGCTGGCAAAGGCACTGGAAGTGAACCAGATGGCCGCAGCCAGGCTGAAGAAATTTCCTGAACTGGATACCATCGTGGGACGTACCGGTCAGACCGGTGTTGCCCTGGATACCAGGGGCTCGGACAAGACCGGCTATGTGGGGATATTCAAGCCGAAGAGTGAATGGAAACGGGACATCTCCAAGGAAGAGTTGACCAATGAAATGCGCAAATCCCTGGAATCGGTTGCGGGGATCACCTTCGGTTTCAGCCAGCCGATCCAGTGCCGCATTGATGAACTGGTGGCCGGAACGCGAGCGCAGCTGATTCTCAAACTGTTTGGTGAAAATATCAACGTGCTTAGCGAAAAATCGTCCGAAATAGCCAGGGTGCTTTCCACGGTGCGGGGTGGAACGGATTTGAATGCTGAAAAAGTTTCCGGGCAGCCCTACCTGACCGTCAACATCGACAGGTCCAGGATTGCAAGATATGGCCTGAATATCAGCGACGTGCAAAAGGTCATTGAAATAGCGGTGGCCGGAAAATCGGCCTCAAAATTATATGAGGAAAATCGCAGCTTCGATATCTCGGTACGCCTGCCGGAAGAAAAACGGAACTCCCTGGAAGCGATCAAAAATCTGATGATCACCACTAAAACCGGGATCAATGTTCCTCTGGAACAGCTGGCGGACGTGAAAATGATCGAAGGCCCGGCCCAGATCAGCCGTCAGGACGGTGTCAGAAGAATCGGCATCGAGATGAACATCAGCGGCAGGGATATCGGCAGTTTTGTCAGCGAGGCGAAGCAGAAGATCAAGGAGCAGGTTAAACTGCCTCCCGGTTACTATCTGACCTGGGGCGGACAGTTCGAAAACCAGCAGCGGGCGATGAACAGACTGATGATTATTGGCCCTGTTGCCATTTGCCTGATACTTCTCTTGTTGTACATAACCTTCAGATCGATTCGCCTGGCGCTGCTGGTTATTTCCAATCTCCCATTTGCCCTGATCGGCGGAGTCTTCGCCCTCTTCATCTCCGGGCAATATCTGTCTGTCCCGGCGTCTGTCGGGTTTGTCGTCCTGTTTGGCGTTGCTGTTTTGAATGGACTCGTTCTGGTTTCACGCATCTCGCAGCTGCGCGACGAAGGGTTTGAACTGCAGGAGGCTATCAGAAAGGGGGCGCTGGACCGCTTGCGTCCGGTAATGATGACCGCATCCATCGCGATATTCAGCCTGATTCCGATGCTGCTGGCCAGCGGAGCAGGTTCTGAAATCCAGAAACCGCTGGCAACTGTTGTAGTGGGTGGGCTGGTTACCTCAACGCTGCTTACGCTGCTGATTATTCCATCGGTCTACAGCTGGTTTGAAATGAGGAAAGCTGATACAGAGATGTAAGAACAGCAAACCCCTCTAAATCTCCCCTTAACAGGGAAGGCTTCAAGACTTCCCCCCTGACAAGGGGGGACTGAGGGGGGGTGTGTTAGACGCGGCATAGCAGAGCAATATGAAAGAGATAATAGTTCAGTTTGCTTTGATGCGCTCAGGATGGCAGGAACAATTCGCTCCTCCTGCCGCCTGTTCCAGATTGCGCAGTATAGCGCATTCGCCCACATTTGTGTTGGCCTGGCAGGTATTGCGCAGTGAGTGCAGCTGCTGCTCCAGTAACCTGAGAGATTCGACCTGCTGGCGTACATGTTCAATCTGACTCTCAATCAAAAAATTGATTTCATCACAGGCCAGCTCGGGTTGGGTTTGCAGGCTGCGCAATATGCGCACGTCCGGCAATCCCATGCCCAGCAAACGGCAGTGGCGGATGAAGTTGAGCTGCACCAGATGGACACTGGTGTAGTTGCGATAACCGTTTTGATCTCGCTCCGGCGCTTCCAGCAAACCTTCCCGCTCGTAAAAACGTACCGTTTCCACTTTGCAACCGCTTCGTTGCGCCAATTCTCCGATTTTCATACGCGCCTCTTAAAATATGTCTTGACCCTGTAGCAGGTACAGGCTGTTTAATAATAGCATATCTGAGGAGGTGTGCCACCATGAACCGGGTGAATTACCGTATTGAGAACATGGACTGCCCGACTGAAGAGCAGTTGATCCGTAATAAACTGGAGCCGATGCCGGGAATTGTCCGGCTTGACTTCAACCTGCTGGATCGGGAATTGACGGTCTATCACAAGCTGAACGATCCGCAGCTGATCGTTTCCGCGCTGATCAAGCTTGACATGGCACCGAGACTGCTTGAGGGTGGAGCCCCGCAATCGGACGTACCTTCCGGGCTGAGTGCGATAAAGAAATGGCTGTTAGTCATCAGCGGAATCGCTGCGGTCGGAGCCGAAGTAATCGCCTGGACAACGGGGCAGGAGGCATCATGGCCGGTGCTGGTTTTAGCGGCTGTTTCGATTCTGAGCGCGGGGCTGCCCACAATTAAAAAAGGGTGGATTGCGCTTAAAAACCTGACCCTCAATATCTACTTCCTGATGTCTCTGGCGACGACTGGCGCCATTGTCATCGGTAAATGGCCGGAAGCTGCGATGGTGATTTTCCTGTTCGCCATAGCCGAGACTATCGAAACGCTTTCGCTGGAGCGGGTACGTAACGCCATTAAATCGCTGGCTGCGCTGGCTCCTGAATTTGCCGAGGTCAGAGTTGATAATGACTGGCAGGAACAACCGGTGGCCGAAGTAAGCATCGGCAGCCTTATCCGGATTCGCACCGGTTCACGAGTACCGCTTGATGCGCGGGTCGAATCGGGCCGTGCGGCGCTCGACCAGGCTCCGATCACCGGTGAAAGCCTGCCGGTGGATAAGCAGGCCGGCGATACCCTGTTCGCCGGCAGTATCGTTACCGATGGAGTAGTGGAAGCCACAGTAACTGCTGCTTCCGGCGACAGCACTCTGGCTCGCATCGCTTCCACCATTCAGAATGCCCAGTCACAACGCGCACCGACGCAGCGCTTTGTCGATCAGTTTGCACATTATTACACTCCGGTGGTAGTAGCCTTCGCCATAACAGTAGCGGTTCTTGGCCCGTTTGTGATCGGCGGCGACTGGTCATACTGGCTCTATAAAGCACTCGTGATGCTGGTCATCGCCTGTCCCTGCGCCCTGGTGGTGTCCACTCCGGTTACGGTTGTCAGCGGACTCACGGCGGCGGCCCGGCACGGTATCCTTATCAAAGGCGGTTCCTATCTCGAAGGTGGTGGACGGTTAAAAGCCGTTGCGCTCGACAAGACCGGGACGCTGACCAATGGCAAACTGGCGTTGACCGACGCAGCCGCGTTCAGCGATATGCCGATTGAGCGGGCCTTGTTGATCGCAGCCAGCCTTGACGATCACAGCACTCATCCGGTCGCCAAAGCCCTGGTTGCCGGATGGCGGGATCAACAGCCCAATGTCAGGCTTATACCGGTTGAAAACTTTGGTGTACTGAACGGTCACGGCGTCAAGGGAACTATCGATGGCCAACTGTGGCATATCGGCAACCACCATCTTGTTGAAGAGTTAGGCTTTTGTTCTCCTGATTTGGAAGCCAAACTCGAACTTCTCGAAAATTCAGGTAAAACAGCCGTCGTCCTGTGCGGCGACTCCGGCCCGGCTGCGCTGTTTGGCGTGGCCGATACGATTCGGGCCGAGAGCCTGGAGGCGATGGCAATGCTCCGGGCGCTACAGGTCGAACCGGTGATGCTGACCGGCGATAATTCTGCCAATGCCCGTGCAATTGCTGATCTGCTCGGGATTCAGGATGCACGCGCTAATATGATGCCGGAGCGCAAACAAGCCGCCATCGCTGAACTTAAAGAACGCTATGGCACAATCGGCATGGTAGGTGACGGAATAAACGATGCCCCCGCGTTGGCGCGGGCGGACATAGGTTTTGCGATGGGCGCGGCCGGCACTGCTACCGCGCTGGAAACAGCTGATGTGGCAATCATGGACGACGATCCGCGCAAGATTGCCGGTTTTATAGGACTGAGCCGGCGCTGCGCATCGATTCTGAAGCAGAATATCTTTTTGGCGCTCGGCATCAAGGTGGTATTCTTCTCGCTGGCGCTCAGTGGTTACGCAACACTCTGGATGGCCGTTTTTGCGGATATGGGGGGCAGCCTGCTGGTGGTGTTCAACGGTTTGCGCTTGCTGGGGTATTTCCCGCAAAAGAGAGCATAACTTTGCGACTGCATCAAAAAATCTTGTAAATTACCCAATATTTATTTAACGCAGACAAAAGCCGAGAGAAGCAGGACCGCCAGACCGGCCCCAAAATTCAACCAGACCAGATTGAGAGATAACTTTTGAAGCCGCACTTTCTCCCCATCCGATTGGGTTTTGGCTATCCGGGGCGCCAGTACCTTGCCACGATAGAAATGCACGCCAGCCATGAGCAGGAACAAAAGGATCTTGAGCAACATTGCCGTCCCACGTTCTCCTTTTAAGAGATCAGCGGAAATGTTGCCGTTAATCGCCATGAGGGAAAATCCGCTTAGAAACAAGAATAATATGGAAAGGTTCGCCATGGGAGTAAACCTTCTGGTAACTTCTCCCATCAGCCCTCCGGCTTTATCCTGAAGTACCTGCCGTACGGATGGAAGGGTAACCAGCAGGATGAAGGCGATTCCCCCCAACCAAACGATGGTAGCCGTCAAATGAAGCCATATGAACACAACCAAAAGAATTTCTCTCATTTGCTGCCCTCCTTGAATTAAAGACGTTAACGCCGGGAGGCGGAAAGCCCGCCTCCCGGCTTGACCTGCCTACTTCTTGACCGACAGTGTGCAGCCGCAGCCGCACTTGCCTTGTGGCTTCTTAACTTCCTGTTTCTCGTTCGTTTCCTTCTCGATTTCAGCCATCGTTATCACCTCCTTTCCGATTTAGTTTATGCAAATATACTAATATATTCGGCAAAGAAAAAGGGCGGGAGCTATTTGCACTTTTTCTCTCCGCCGCCGCAGCCGCAGGTACAGACTCTGTTGAGCCGCTGTCTGCAACTTTCCAGAACCTCGCGATTCAATGAGTAGAAGATCCAGTACCCCTGTCTTTCGTCCCTGACCAGTCCCGCTGACTTAAGAACACGCAAGTGCTGGGAAACCGCCGACTGCGTAACCCCCAGGATTACAGCAATGGCGTTAACGCTCATCGGTTCCTTCTTGAGAAGTTCGATAATCTCGATGCGCTTGTCTACGGAGAGTATTTTAAATAGTTCAGCTGTCTCTTTCATCATGCTTCCTTATAAGTACATGCTTAAATACTAAATACAAAAATATTATGCCGGCTGTCAAGCAATATATTTAAAAGACATTCGCAGAAATTCTTTGTTGACTTCACCGCAGTTAACTCATATAAGGATATTCGAATATGATAGGAGGCTGCAACATGACGACATCTCAGGAATCTTCCATGGAATGGGCATCGCTTCTAAAGGCGCTTTCCCACCACACTCGGCTACAGATTGTAATGGAATTACTCAAAGGAACAAAGTGTGTAACCGACATTCAGGATATCCTGCCTGCATCTCAGGCCAACATCTCCCAGCATTTGTCGGTCCTGCGCCATGCAGGAGTTGTTGATTTTGCACAGGACGGAGCTTTGCGCTGTTACTACGTGAGCAGACCGGAACTGGTCGATGGTGTTATCAACCTCCTTGCTGCCGACATTCCGGCCATTCGCAAGTCAAAGGAGCAGATCAACCGGGAGAAGGAAACAATCTGATTTTGCATTTGTATGCGTTTGAGAGCCGGCTTTTTAGAAAGGGTCATCAATGAACCGCGAGATTTACCTCGATTACAACGCCAGCACGCCTATAGCAAAGGAGGCCGTGGAGGCGATGCAGCCATTCCTGACGGGGCATTACGGCAACCCTTCCAGCCTCCACTGGGCCGGTATTCCCGCCAAGGATGCTGTGGAGCGGGCGAGGGGACAGGTCTCCGACCTGCTCGGCTGCGACCCCACAGAGGTGATTTTCACCAGCGGCGGGAGCGAGGCGAATAATCACGCTATCAAGGGAGTCTTCTTCGCGAACCGGGACCGGGGCGACCATATTATCACCACGGCTGTGGAGCACCCGGCCACCCTTAATCCATGCCGTTTTCTGGAAAAGCTCGGGGCGAAGGTCACCGTGCTCCCTGTTGATCGCTTCGGCAGGGTAGACGCGGATGACGTGCGTCGAGCGATCACACCCAAAACCATCCTCATAACGGTAATGCACGCCAACAACGAGGTGGGAACGATTCAGCCGATATCCGAAATCGGGGCCATTGCAAGGGAAGCTGGAGTTCTGTTCCATACCGATGCGGCCCAGAGCGTCGGCAAAATTTCGACCGATGTGGACGAACTCGGAGTGGATCTGCTCTCAGTTGCCGGACACAAACTGTATGCCCCGAAAGGGATTGGGGCGCTCTACATCAGGGAGGGGACGAGGATTGAGCCTTTCATCCATGGCGCCGACCACGAGGGGGGAAGAAGGGCCGGGACGGAAAACGTCCTTCTGACGGTGGCGCTTGGAGCCGCGTGCTGCATAGCCCTTAGATTGATCGGCATGCCGCAGGTGCAAGAGTTGCGCGATTTATTTTGGGAAATGCTCAAGAAGCGATTCGGCGAAAGTTTAACCCTCAACGGCCACCCGACAGAGAGGCTCCCCAATACGCTCAATGTCAACTTTGTAGGCCGGATTGGCGCGGAGATACTGGGGAGTATGCCCGGTGTTGCAGCCTCCACCGGTTCGGCATGTCATGCGGGTGCGGTGACCCTTTCTCCCGTCCTTGCCGCCATGGGAGTTCCTCCAGTTGAAGGAATGGGGGCAACACGTTTCAGTCTCGGTAGAACCACAACACGGGAAGAGCTGGAAGAGGTTGTTTGTCTTCTCGATGGCGTGATTTCCGGACGGAGGCTAGCGTGACCGCCAATATCCGCTTGCCTTTATTTGAGCACGATCACGAAAGCCCACCGGTATTCCTTCCCGGTAACATGCTTGAGTCAGCCAGAATTCAGAAAAAACTGCCTTCTTTAATGGTTCCGGCTGGATGCCTGCTGGATTTTGACGGCGAGCTGGTGGAATTTCTGGTGGCATCCGGCCAGGCCAGGCTGGAGCCTACATGGCCCTGTTTTCATACCCGTCTCTATCTGTGGCATGCCAACGACACAGACTATGGAATTATCGGCGGCACAGTAGGCGCCCCATTCGCGGTACTTGTCGCCGAAGAACTCTTTGCCCTGGGTTGTAAGGCGCTTGTCACGATCTCGTCGGCCGGGTTGATCGCCGAAGACCTTCAGCCGCCTTTATTTCTGCTGATTGACAAGGCCTTGCGAGACGAGGGAACCAGTTGTCACTATCTGTCTCCGCAGCGATTCGCTTTTGCGTCGCCTCCTCTCGTGGATGCCGTTGCTCGCCGGTTGAGCGAAGCTGAGTTGCCATTTATGCAGGGGAGTTCCTGGACGACAGACGCACCGTTCCGGGAAACGTCCGAACTCATTGCGGCGCGGCGAATTGAAGGAATTGTTGCCGTTGAAATGGAAGCAGCTGCCCTGCTGGCAATGGCGGAAGCTCTCGATAAACGTGTCGTATGTCTAGCCCACATCACAAACGCTATGGCCACACGGGCTGATGATTTTGAGAAGGGGGGCGATGATGGTAACGAGGCCGCACTGAAGGTCTGCACTACGGCGTTGTCAGCTCTGTTGGAAAATGGTCGAAAACCGCTAACTGAATCCGATGAGGAGGAGCCATGAAATTTACACCGTTCAAGTTTCAGATACCATTGGCCGCAGGTGGGGTGGCTCTGATGGCTTTCAATTATATGCAGTTTGCTGTTCCTCATGGCAAGGGATTGATAAGATTATCAGATATGTCGTGGTCTGAATTTACAGCGGTTCAAACCAGCCTGTATCTCCTGATGCTTGTAATCATGCTGGTATTCAGCGTAATAAATCTTGGCAGCACGGTCATTTTTCTGAAAGAACTTGCACAATGGCTGGTTGAGAAGGTTGAATATCAGGAATTTATGGAAAGTCCACCAACAAAGAGCATAGGGATCTTTGTGCCGGTTGCCTCCCTGTCGATGACCGCGAATGTGATTTTGGCTCCCATGGCCTTTTTTGTCCCTATTTTGTCATCAAATTTACAGTCAATGATGTTGCCGGGCCTGATATTTTTCGGACTGCTCTGGCTGGCCGTTTTCATACTTGAATTCAGAGCTCTTAAAGCCTGGCTAAGCCATCCTCTGGATGTAACCCAGTTAAACTTTATCTGGCTGCTTGATGTATTTGCATTCGGATTGGTTAGTCTGACCGGCACAGGAATAGCCGCCCTCTGCAGCAACAAAGAGATTGCATCGATAGCAGCCTTTTCGTCGCTGTTTACGCTGAGTCTAGGAGTTTGC
Source organism: Deltaproteobacteria bacterium (assembly GCA_016219145.1). Classification (GTDB taxonomy): domain Bacteria; phylum Desulfobacterota; class Desulfuromonadia; order Geobacterales; family Pseudopelobacteraceae; genus JACRCG01. The sequence goes on from JACRCG010000190.1 coordinate 10,434, forward strand.
CTGTTTGTTACGAAACTCGCTTATTTGATTTACCTTCAGATAAAAGCCAGCAGATTACCTGAAAAACCGATACTCCCGGCGTTTTTCCTGGTCATCCCCATCACCTGTCTGTTTGGTTTCAGTTTTTACAGGATCATGCTGTATTTGCAGATATATTTTTCCCTTGATACAAGGATGTTGTCGTTTGTCTTCATCAATGTATCGTATGTCATTACGATCGGCTGGGGCGTCTTCTGCCTGTACCTGCTAAGTGTGTATTTCAAAGAGGATTTTTTAACATGCGACTTTTTTCCAACTCAGTGGGGTCTGGTTTGAGCTCTGGTCGGCTCCCAAGTTTTGGGAGTTAATGTTTACGGAATCTATTATCCCAGTTTGTTACTATCAGCTGTAAACTATGTCAGCACCGTATTGGCATCAATGATATATATCTTTGTATTAGTTAAATTCAATAAATCGGCAAATAAAAGCAAATTAGCCTTGTCGAATCAGCTGGCTCCGATTGTTGAGACAAGCGCATAAGCCGACAAAACAATATCCAGTGACCAAAGGGGAGGGTCTGATACATGAAGGTTGGAATCATCCGTTGTCAGTTGACCGAGGATATGTGTCCCGGCAGCACCGATTTCAAGGTTGCCAGGGAGGGGACGTTGGCATTCGAGGAGACCGGGCCGGTTGAGATTATCGGGTTCCTCTCGTGCGGTGGCTGTTCAGGAAAGAAGGCAGTCACCAGAGCAAAGATGATGGTTGATCGTGGTGCGGATGCTATCGTGTTTGCCTCCTGCATGAAAAACGGCAACCCCATTGGGTATCCTTGTCCGCACTTCGCCGCCATCAAAGGAGCTGTTGAAAAAAGGCTTGGGGCCGATATGAAGATCATTGACTGGACCCACTGAGATGTTGTCATGACCTACTCTGATTTACAGGAAGCGCTTCGAATACTTGGTGTAGGAGAGCGAGCCACTCTCAAGGAAATCAGGACTCGCCATCGTGAACTGGTCAAACGCCATCACCCGGACACCGGCCTTACGAATGAGCCAGATACGATTCGGAACGTAAACGCTGCTTACAAGGTTCTTCTGGACTACGTTTCCGATTACCGCTTCTCATTTGCCGAGGAGGAGTTCTACGAGCAGAATCCGGAAGAGCGGATCAGGATGCAATTCTCTGACGACCCGCTGTGGGGAAAGAAATAAGATGGTTGGAGAACAGATCATCCGGCTTGTTTTTTTCTTTGGGACTCTTGTGGTTATAGCGGTGTGGGAGCTCATTGCCCCCCGTCGCTCCTTAACCGTCAGCAAGCGGCAACGCTGGTTTACCAACCTTGCGCTGGTGGTAATCAATACCGCTGTGGTCCGTTTCCTTCTGCCGGTTCTCCCGGTCGGCCTGGCGCTGCTGGCCCAAGAGCGCGGCTGGGGTGTTCTGAACCTCGTTATCCTGCCATCCTGGATCAAGATAGCTTTGGCGGTCGTGGCCCTCGACTTCGTCATTTACCTTCAGCATGTGCTTTTCCACTTTCTCCCGATCCTTTGGCGTCTCCATCGAATGCACCACACCGATCTCGATCTCGACGTTACAACCGGCAATCGTTTTCATCCGGTCGAAATAGTCATATCGATCTGGATTAAACTGGCGGCTGTGGCACTTTTTGGGCCCCCAGTCATAGCGGTTATCATATTCGAGGTTGTGCTGAATGCGACATCCCAGTTCAACCACGGCAACATTCTGATTCCCGAAACAGTGGATCGTTGGTTGAGGCTGGTCGTCGTAACACCGGACATGCACCGGATTCATCATTCCGTCATCCCCCGCGAAACTAACAGCAACTTCGGCTTTAATCTTCCCTGGTGGGATCGTTTGTGTGGCACATACCGTCCTCAGCCTGAACAAGGGCACACCGGGATGAGCATCGGTCTCAAAGAGTTCCGGGACTCGGCGGAGTTGACCTTGCCCAGATTGTTCCTTCAGCCGTTCATTCGTAAATCAACTTAAAGGTTGCCAACTATGACAGCCTATCATTTATCTTGTGTATCTGTAGGAATCAAAGGATTGGATCTATACCTTTATTCAGGAATGGCAATGTCTAACTCCTAACGGCTCCCCTTTGACAAACCGCTGCAATTGAGGCATAGTCCTCACTGCCATTCCATATCAGCGTCTTGCCGACGGAGAACCAATGCAATCCCGCACCATCACCCCTGAAAAGCGTGACGACGATAATCAGTATGATGCCACCTTGCGTCCGCGCGCGCTGGATGACTATATCGGTCAGGAAAAGATCAAGGGCAATCTGCGCCTGTTCATAGAAGCAGCCAGGGGGAGGGGCGAGGCGCTTGATCATGTTCTTCTGTACGGGCCGCCCGGGCTTGGCAAGACTACTCTGGCCAATATCATCGCCTGCGAGATGGGTGTCAATATCAAGTCCACTTCCGGTCCGGTCATAGAGCGACCGGGCGATCTGGCCGCCATCCTGACCAACCTGGAACCTCACGATGTGCTGTTTATCGACGAAATCCACCGTCTTTCACATGTGGTCGAGGAAATTCTCTATCCGGCCATGGAGGATTACCAGCTCGACATAATCATCGGTCAGGGGCCGAGCGCCCGCTCGATCAAACTGGATCTGCCGCGCTTTACGCTGGTGGGGGCTACGACCCGCGCCGGACTGCTCTCCTCACCGCTTCGAGATCGTTTCGGGGTGATCTCCCGTCTTGAATTTTACACCGAGCAAGAACTGGCAACCATAATCAGGCGTTCGTCCGGGATTCTGGGGATGGAAATTGACCCCAAGGGGGCTTCCGAACTGGCCCGTCGCAGCCGTGGAACCCCGCGCATCGCCAACCGTCTGCTGCGAAGAGTGCGTGATTATGCCCAGGTGCGAGCCGATGGCGTCATAACTCTTGATGTCGTGCGGGAAACCCTGAAACTGCTTGAGATTGACGAGATGGGTTTTGACCAGATGGACCGCATGATTCTGCTGACGATTATCGACAAGTTCGGCGGCGGACCGGTCGGTCTGGACACCATCGCCGCCGCCATCAGCGAAGAGAGCGATACCATCGAGGATGTCTACGAGCCGTTCCTGATTCAGAACGGATTCATCAACCGCACGCCGCGCGGCAGGGTCGCAACGCGCGCCGCCTATCTGCACTTTGGCCGCATCGCCCCTGAAAACTCTCAGGCCAATCTTTTCTGACGATGCAGCAATTCTTTGACTTCCCGGTTATCCCGACATTTGGTTTTGACAGTTTTGTGACCTGCGAAGGGAACGCAGCTGCCCTTCGATTTGCCATGCGGATCGCCGATCCGGCCGACCCTGAAAAACTGCTCTACCTGCATGGCCCGTCCGGCTCCGGAAAGACGCATCTTCTTAAATCTATCGCGACCGGCGCGGTCAGATATCTGTCTCTAAAAGAACAGACCGAGCCGGAAGCGCTGGTGTCCCTGTTCAGTTGCTCTCCCGGGCTTGTTGTTGACGATCTGCATGAAATGCCTGACAACCCTGCTCTGAAAGCGGCTTTGTGGCAGCTGTTCAATGATTTTCACACATCCGGCCGTATCATCGCCATGTCTGGCATGCACCCCCCTCGCGAGCTGGTCAGGCTGGACGATCATTTGACTTCCCGGCTTTTGTGGGGGCTGGTGGCGCGACTGGACACATCTGATGACCACTCACGCAGTATGATCCTCAAAAAAGTTGCCGATGACCGCCAAATTAGATTGCCGGATGATGTCATCGACTATATTCTGGCTACCGCCAGCCGCGAAGTTGGTGATCTGATCAGCTGCTTTGATCAGCTGTACCGCGTCTCCATGGCTGAAAAGCGCCGTATCACGCTGCCGCTTGCCCGTGAAGTGCGCGAACTGTTTCTGTCGGGAATAGTCTTTTAAAGGGAGGAGCGGAACCTATGTCAGAAACTAACGGCGTAATGATGCAATGCTTCCACTGGTATACCCCGGCTGACGGTGATTTCTGGAAAAAACTCGGGGGCAGGGCCGGGGAGCTGGCGCACGCCGGTATCACCGCTCTCTGGCTGCCGCCCGCTTACAAAGGTCTGGGCGGCGCTTCGGATGTCGGCTACGGTGTCTATGACATGTATGACTTGGGCGAGTTCGATCAGAAGGGCTCTGTCCGTACCAAATACGGCACCCGCCAGGAATACCTTGACGCTATCAGGGTGCTTCAGGCTGCCGGAGTCCAGGTCTATTTTGACGCTGTTCTCAACCATCGCATCGGCGGCGATGAAACTGAAACCGTCAAGGCCACCCCTTATCCGCAGAATAACCGGTTGACTCCCAAAGGGGAACAGCGCGAAGTTCGCAACTACACCCGCTTCAGATTCCCGGCAAGAAACGGAAAATACTCATCCTTCCAGTGGAACTGGACGCATTTCGATGCTGTCGATTACGACGAGATCACGCGTGAATCCGGCACGGTCTATCTTTTCGAAGGAAAACGCTTCGACGATGAGGTTGCTCTCGAGAACGGCAACTTTGCCTACCTGATGGGATGTGATCTGGACTTCCAGAATAAAGAGGTGCAGGACGAGCTGATCAACTGGGGCAACTGGTATCTTGATACGACCGGTGC
>JACRCG010000191.1 GCA_016219145.1 Deltaproteobacteria bacterium
AAAAACTGTATTTACAAGCAGAAAGGGTTTCACCCAAAAGGTGATCTGAATTCAGAACCTTTTCAATTGAATTATCCTGTTAATACTGATAGTTATAACTCTGTGAGCTCTGTGCCTCTGTGAGAACTGCTTTTTATAGGGTAATATCTGTTTACAAACTATTTCAGACAGTTGCCAAAAACAACCCCATCCCCATCCTAACCTTCCCCTTGAAGGGGAAGGGACAAAAAGCTCTAAGATAGCGCTTATGCCCCCGCCAAGGGGACTGTTTTTACTTTTGCAAGAGCCTCAAGTCAGAGGAGAGATATCACCATGAAATGGGTACTTCTGGTTGATGACAGTGCCACAGACCGCCAGCTTCTGCGCTACAACTTCGACTGGTACGGTTATCGTTCGATCGAGGCCGCCAACGGCCTGGAAGGGCTGGAGCAGGCCCGCAACTGCAAAGAGCTGAATCTGATCATTTCGGATGCCGGTATGCCGGTCATGGATGGATTCCAGTTTCTGCAATCCGTAAAACATGACCCCGCTTTAAGAAAAATTCCTTTCATATTTTATTCGGCCGTCTATACCAGCCGGCAGGATGGAGAGCTGGCCCTGCGGATGGGGGCGCGGGCTTTCATTGCCAAGCCCAAGGGGCGCGAGGAGTTCTGGACGGAGGTCTGCAAGGCGCTGTTGGAGCCTGAAGCGAGCTTCCCGCCGCCCAGGCCCCGGACCATCGATAATGAGGAATTCGTTTTGGAGCATAGCCGGATTCTGGGGTCGAAGAGGTAGGGGCGCAATGCTTGCGCCCGCACCTTGATGGAATCGCCGCTCAGGGCGCATGCAATGCGCCCCTACGACAGATATAGAATGTTCCGGAAATAGCAAGGAGGCGCGGTAGATGCTGAACTGGCTGATGACAACGAGATGGCGCATAATTCTGTCCGGCACACTGATAGTCGCGGCGCCGCTGCTGGGGTTGGCGCTGTTTGTGTATGTCGAGGTCACCCGGGAACTGGAAAGGTTTTCAGTCGAAAAACGCCAGTCGCTGGCTTACACCGCCGCTCATGTACTGAACGAGAAACTGCGGGGCGAGATTTCATTCGGAAATGCCTATGCCGCCCGACCTTACCTGATCGAGGGGATTATCAGGGGTGACGATAAGGAGATGACCCGCCACCTGAAGAGCCTCGTCATAACATCGCAGAACATGGAAAGAGCCGTCGTAGCCTCGCCCAAAGGAATATTGCTGGCCAGCTATCCCGCCGCCCCCGAGATCATGGGCAAGGACTTCTCGCAGCGCGACTGGTACCTGGGGGTGTCACGCGGCTGGACACCCTACATCTCCGAAATTTTCAAAGCCGCCGCCGCACCATACAATAATGTTTTCTCAATTGCTGTTCCGATAAGTTCCGAAGGAGGCACGATTGTCGGCATTCTGGTCATGGTGCCCAAACCTGATTTTATCAATAAGGCCATTGACGGCGTAGCTCAGGCCCGGGGCACTACCTACCTGGTCGACAAAAAGGGCACCATCATCCATCACCCGAGGGTGTCCGGAGGCGAATTGCGGAACATTGCGAACCTGCCGGTCGTCAGGAAGGTCATGCAGGGCCTGGAAGGATCCGAAAAGGGGAATGATCCGCTAACCGGAGAGGTTGTCATCAGCGCCTACCACCCGGTCGATATCAGCGGCTGGGGGGTAATTACCGAGCGTCCGCTCGATGAGGTGCTGGCTCCGGTCAAGGATATAACCCGCGGAATATACCTGTTTGCGGCCATCATGCTGCTGGTGGGGGGCTGGTTTGCCTACCGGCGCTCGGAACTTATCTTCGCGCTCAAGAAAACCACGGACGCTCTGCAGCGGTCAATTGAAGAGCAGCAGGAGATGAACGAGGAGATTGAGGCTGTTAACGAGGAGCTGCTGTCTCAGCAGGAGGAACTGGCCGACAGCAACCGTCTGCTGACAGAAGCTTCGCAGACCAAGTCCGATTTTCTGGCCAACATGAGCCATGAGCTGCGCACCCCGCTCAACTCGGTGATCGGCTTTTCCGAGGTTTTGCAGGATCAGCTGTTCGGCCCGCTTAATAACAAACAGAGCGAGTATGTGGAGAACATCCTCGGCAGCGGCCGGCATCTGCTCAGTCTGATCAACGACATTCTCGATCTCTCCAAGGTGGAAGCCGGAAAGCTGGAACTGGAGCTGGAGCCCTTCCCGCTGCGGGAAATTCTGGAGTCCTCGCTGATGATGCTGCGGGAAAAAGCGCTGAAGAGAGGCCTCGACCTGCAACTGGAGCTGGCTCCGGAGGCCGATCAGAGCATCACGGCCGACCGGAGAAAGCTGACGCAGATCATGTTTAATCTGCTGTCAAATGCGGTCAAGTTTACTCATGAGGGGGGGCGGGTGGATGTGGCGGCGCGGCGGGTGTTATTCGATCCGACCGATCAGTCGGATCAGTCCGATCGGTCGGATTATATTGAAATCTCCGTAACAGACACCGGCGTGGGGATCAGGCAGGAAGACATTTCGAAGCTGTTCAAGCCCTTTACCCAGCTGGAGTCGGCTTATACCAAGAATTACGAAGGCACCGGCCTGGGGCTGGCGCTGACCAGCCGTCTGGTGGAGCTGCATGGCGGACAAATCCGGGTGGAGAGCGAATTCGGCCGGGGGAGCAGGTTCAGCTTTACGATTCCGGTGAAGTAGGGGCGACCCGGCGGGTCGCCCTGTTGCGGTGGCCGTTCAAAGGCGGGCGACCCACCGGGTCGCCCCTACGGAAAATTTTGCAAGAAAGGCAACCAGCATGGCGCAAAAAATCCTGATAGTGGAAGACAACCAGAACAATCGCAACCTGTTCAGGGACATCCTGCTCTATAACGGCTATGATGTGGCGGGGGTCGCCGACGGCCGTGAGGCGGTCGAACTGGCCCGGGAACTCCTGCCTGATCTGATCCTGATGGATATCCAGATGCCGGTCATGGACGGCATGGCCGCCATCGCCATTTTACGGGGCGACCCGGCCACCAGCGGACTGAAGATCATCGCCCTGACTTCATTCGCCATGCGGGGCGACGAGGAGAAGTTCATGGCGGCCGGTTTTGATGGCTATCTCTCCAAGCCGATCAGCACCCGCGAGCTGCCGTTTCTGGTGAAAGGGTGGCTGGAGGGATGACGTGGGGAATGAAGGACAATCAAGTCCATTTATGCGGCCATGGACAATTGCAGACGCTCAACTTTTGGCAGAGGTTTTTGTGCCGCCTGCCAGAGATCCCACTTAACCTGATTGATAAGCCAGGATTCCGGGGATGTCCCGGTCAGGAGGCCGATTTTTATGGACATGTCAGCGGTCATGGAAGTATGTCCGTTCAGTAGCCTGGAGAGGTGCGGACGGGAAACACCCAAACGGACAGCGACCTCTGCAATGCTCATGTCGTCAGGTAAAAATTCGCGCAGTACTTCACCGGGGTGTGCGGGACAATGCATTCGTGCCATGATTTTCTCCTTCCACCACCCTGAAAACAGGATAGCGTGTTAATGGTAGTCCTGATAATCGACCAGAACAGCGTCGGCGTCTTCAAAGGTAAAGGTCAGTCGCCAGTTTCCATTTACGATTACGGACCAGTGACCGGCAAGATTTCCGGAAAGCGGGTGTAATTTCCAGCCCGGGGCGTTCATATCCTGCGGGCTGATTGAAACATCGAGCCTGGTAAGCTGGATTCTGAGACGGGAAGCATGGCTTGGCTGAATCCCGGCTTTGGACCCACTCTCGAAAAAGCTTTGCAGCCCTTTGTGACGAAAACTCTTGATCATAGCCGCACTGTAACCTGTAAGCTTACAGGTTACAAGAAAAAACGCAGGGGTGACAGAAAGCAGGGCGCAAGCATTGCGCCCCTACAGCCTGACAATTCCGAATTATCCTATAAAAAGCAGTTCTCACAGAGGCACAGAGCTCACAGAGTTATAACTATCAGTATTAACAGGATAATTCAATTGAAAAGGTTCTGAATTCAGATCACCTTTTGGGTGAAACCCTTTCTGCTTGTAAATACAGT